>NZ_JBYTAG010000012.1:0-123005 GCF_058787995.1 Cupriavidus sp. FW305-27 | reverse complement strand
TACTCGATCCACTCCTTGTTGATGGTGATGTCACCCTCGAAGAAGTGCATGCGCGGGTGGTCGACGAGGTCGCCGAGACGGTCCGACGACATGTCCATGCCGTAGACCTCCCACGGCGTGGTTTCCAGGATGCGGCGCGTCAGGTGATGGCCGATAAAGCCGTTGACGCCGAGGATCAGTACTTTCTTGCCTTGCATTGGATTTGACGAATGGCAGGGGAAATCGGGAGGCGCCGGCGCGGCTAGCGCGCGCCGGCGAGGGGGAAGTTGGCGACGGCCACGCGCCGCCAGTCGCGCGCGACGACATGCATCGGCACGCGCGCGCTCAGTTCAGAGAATGCCTGCGGCGAGAGCAGCGCGATGGCACGCGGGCCATGCTGCCAGGCATCGACGAAGTCATCGAGGGTCGGCAGCCACTTCTGCGGCTCCTGTCCGGCGCCGAACGCGAGCTCGTCGGCCTGCGCCACCATGGTGAGCGGATGGCGCAGGTAGAAGGGCAGGGTATGGTCGAGCATGCCGACGCCGTAGAGCGGCATGCCGGGGCGCAGCACGCGTTCGATCGGCGCCACCATGTCGATGCCCGAGGCGGAGCGGCCGATCGCTTCATGGCCCAGCAATGCGGTGGAGAATGCCAGCAGCATGCCGAATGCATAGGCCGTGATGCTGGCCAGGCGGCCATGCCGCCGCAGCAGCCACAGCCCGATGGCGGCGCTGGTAATCACCAGCGCGAATGCCAGCGCCACCCATGCGGCATACGCGTGGTACAGCGCGTTGGGGGTGTTGTTGGAATCCAGCGTGGCCACGACCGGGCTTGCCAGCAGGCCGATCGCGCCCACCGCCAGCATGGCGCACAGCTGCCTGCGCCAGGGTTGGTCACCGGTCCGCGCCAGCGCTGCGCCCGCCAGGATCGCCAGTGCGGGAAACAGCGGCAGGATGTAGCCGGGCAGCTTCGAGCCCGACAGGCTGAAGAACACGAAGATCGACACCGCCCACAGCCCTGCCATCAGCGCAGGCTGGAACGGCCTGGACCCACCCGCGGCAACCACGCCGGTACGCTGCCCGACCGCGCGGACCATGCCGGGAACCAGCCCGAGCCACGGCAGGAAGCCGCCCACCAGCAGCGGCACGAAGTACCACAGCCCGCCCTTGCGCGCATGCACGGTCGAGGTGTATCGCTGCCAGTGCTCGTGGATAAAGAAAAAGCGCAGGAATTCCGGATTGCGCCGCGCCACCAGCCAGTACCAAGGCATCGCCACCAGCAGCATCAGGGCGATGCCGGCCGGCGCATGCAGGCGGCGCCACAGTGCGAGGTCGCGCGTCACGCAGGTGTACACCACCAGCACCAGTCCCGGCAGCGCCAGCCCGACCAGCCCCTTGGTCAGCACCGCCACGCCCATGGCCGCCCAGCACGCCAGCATCCAGCGGCGGCGTGCCGGCGCCGTGGCGTGCGGATGCTGGGCCAGCAGCATGCACGCGAGCACGCAGGCCATGCTGCCGGACAGCGTCATGTCCAGCGTATTGAAGTGCGCGGCGAGGTTCCACATGGGCGCGCTTGCCAGCACCAGTCCGGCCAGCAAGCCCGCACGCGCGCCGAACCAGCGCGCGGCGGCCAGCATCGATATTCCCAGCCCGGCGATGCCGGCCAGCGCCACGCACAGCCGCGCCTGCCAGTCGCCGATGCCGAACAGCGCGTACGACACCGCCGTGGCCCACATATGGAACGGCGGCTTCTCGAAGTACTTCAGCCCGTTGTAGCGGATCGTGACCCAGTCGCCCGTGCTCAGCATCTCGCGGGCGATCTCGGCATAGCGGCCCTCGTCGGGCCCGAGCAGGTGGCGCACGCCCAGCGTGCCGAACCAAAGCAGCGCGAACGCCAGCACCACCAGCCCGAGCGTCACCGCGGGCACGTCCGCCAGCCGCGTGGCATGCCACGGCGCGGCGGGCCGGGCGCTGATGAGCCCAGGCTCGGCGGCGAGGCGGTCGGAACGGTGCATGATGCGCAAACGGCTCGGCGTGAAAGGGAAGGGTGGGTGGTGGCGCGCGTGGCGGCGTGCAGGCGCTCGGCGGCAAGGCCATGTCCACGCTGGCGGCCCGCGCCGCGTTGAACAGCGGGGCGCCTGCAAAGTGAGCGCAGGATAGTTCGCGAACCTTAATGGCACATTAAGGCGGGGCGCGCACAATACCGTGATACGTCCGGGTCACCCGAGAAAATGAGAATCCTTATTGTTGAAGACGACCCGATGCTGGGTGACGGGCTGCGGCGCGGCCTGCAGCTGCTCGACTATGCGGTCGACTGGTTCAGCACCGGCACCGAAGCCGACCATGCGCTCGGCGTGGTCCACTACGATGCCGTGGTGCTGGACCTGGGCCTGCCAGGGGAAGACGGCATGTCGCTGCTCGCGCGCTGGCGTGGGCGCGGCAGCCGCATCCCGGTGATCGTGCTGACCGCGCGCGATGCGATCGACAGCCGCATCGGCGGCCTTGACGCCGGTGCCGACGACTACCTGGTCAAGCCGATCGCGCTCGATGAGCTGGCGGCCCGGCTGCGTGCCGTGACCCGCCGCGCCGCGGGCCTGTCGTCTCCAGTGTGGAAGCACGGCGCGCTGGAATTCCATCCGGCCGCGCGCCAGGCGTACTGGCAGGGCAAGCCCCTGGAGCTGACCAGCCGCGAAGCCATGCTGCTGGAGCTGCTGCTGGCGCACCCCAACCGGCTGCTGACGCGCGACTTCCTGCGCGACAAGCTCTATGACTGGCAGGGCGGCGTTGAAAGCAACGCGCTGGAAGTCCATATCCACCACCTGCGCCGCAAGATCCATCCGAAGATCGTGCGCACCTTCCGCGGCGCCGGCTACACGCTGGGCGCGGCCGAGGATTGCACATGACGTTGCAGCGCCGGCTCATCCTTGCGGTGCTGATCGCCGCGCCGGTGGTGTGGCTGCTGACCATCGGCATGACCTACGTGCGCGCCCGGCACGAGATCAATGAACTCTATGACACCGACATGGTGCGCATGGCGCTGCAGATGCATTCGGTGGTGCCGCTGGTGGATGTCGCCGCGGCGCCGTCGCGCACCCGGCTGCCAGAGCTGGTCGAGGGCGACCAGGGCGATGCGGGCCTGGGCGATCTCGCCATCGCCGCCTGGCTGCCGGACGGCAAGCCCTTGCATATCGATCCCGAGGGCGACCTGCTGCCGCGTGCGCCAGGAGTGAAGGGCTTTACCGACGTCACCATCGACAAGCAGTCCTGGCGGCTTTACTACCTCGATGATCCCGACACGGGCTGGCGCGTCTGCGTGGGCCAGCAACTGGCCGAGCGCAATGAGCTGATCCTGTCCTATATCGCCGCGCAGGTGCTGCCGTGGGCCGCAGGCCTGCCGGTGCTGATCGGCCTGTTGATCTGGTTCATGCGGCGCGCGATGGCGCCGGTGCGCGCGTTGTCGACCGATATTGAAGGCCGCGCCCCCCAAGACCGCCGGCCGCTCAGCCTGCAGGCAGTGCCGGGCGAACTGGTGCCGCTGGTGCACGCCATGAACCGCCTGCTGGCGCGCGTGTCGGATTCGATCGAGCATGAACGGCGCCTCACCGCCGATGCTGCCCATGAGATGCGCACGCCGTTGGCCGCGCTGAAGGCGCAGTGGGAAATCGCCGAGCGTTCGGCCGATGACGCCGAGCGCGCGCAGGCACGCGCCAACGTGGCCACCGGCATCGACCGCATCAGCCGGCTGGTGTCGCAGCTGCTGACGCTGAGCCGGCTGGAAGATGCTGCCGGCCTGCCGTCACGCCAGCCGGTCAACTGGATCCCGGTGGCGCAGCAGGCGCTGTCGGACTGCCTGGCTCTGGCGCAGCGGAAGCAGGTCGACGTCGAGCTGGAGTGGCCCCCGGAAGGGCAGGCGCCATTGCCGGTGGCGGGTGACGCCAACCTGCTGTCGCTGCTGCTGCGCAACCTGCTCGACAACGCCATCCGCTACAGCCCGCCGGGCGCGCTGGTGACCATCGATTTCCGGCCCGACAGCGTCACGGTGCTCGACCAGGGCCCGGGCGTCGCGCCTGACGTGCTGGCGCGGCTGGGCGATCGCTTCTTCCGTGGCGGATCGGGGCAGCGCGAGCAGGGCCACGGCCTCGGCATTTCGATCGCGCAGCGCGTGGCGCGGCTGCATGGGCTGGAGATTGCGTTCGCCAACCGCACCGATGGCGCCGGCAAGGGCCTGGCCGTTCGGATCGCGCACGGCGGCTGAAAACGACGACGCCCCGCACGGTCGCCCGTGCGGGGCGTCATGCCATCGGCTTGCGGGCTAGCGCTTGAGCTTGGCGAAGGCCGCGGCCATGGCGCCGGCCGGTTCCGCCTCGCGGCGGCCGCCGTTGAAGCCCTTGCCGCCGCCGTTGCGTTGGCCGCCGCGGTCACCACGGTCGCCGCCGGCACGCGCCGCGGCCTGGCCTGGCTCGTCGTCCAGGCGCATCGACAGGCCGATGCGGTTGCGCTTGACGTCGACCTCCATCACCTTGACCTTGACGATCTGGCCGGCCTTGACCACCTCATGCGCGTCCTTGACGAACTTGTTGGACAGTGCCGAGATGTGGACCAGGCCGTCCTGGTGCACGCCGATATCGACAAAGGCGCCGAAGGCCGCCACGTTGGTGACCACGCCTTCCAGCACCATGCCGGGCTGCAGGTCCTTCACGTCTTCCACGCCTTCCTGGAAGGTTGCGGTCTTGAACTCGGGGCGCGGATCGCGGCCCGGCTTTTCCAGCTCGGACAGGATGTCGCGCACGGTCGGCAGGCCGAAGGAGTCGTCGGTGAACTGCGTCGGCGACAGGCCGCGCAGCGCGTCGCGGTTGCCCATCACGTCGCGCAGGCCCTTCTTGACGTGTTCCAGGATGCGCTGCACCACCGGATACGCTTCCGGGTGCACCGAGGAGCGGTCCAGCGGATTGTCGCCGTCGTTGATGCGCAGGAAGCCGGCGGCCTGCTCGAAGGTCTTGTCGCCCAGGCGCGGCACCTGCTTCAGCGCGTCGCGGTTGGGGAAGGCGCCATTGGCGTCGCGGAACTCGACGATATTGCGCGCCAGCACCGTGTTCAGGCCCGACACGCGCGCCAGCAGCGGCGCCGAGGCGGTGTTGACGTCCACGCCCACGGCGTTGACGCAGTCTTCGACCACGGCGTCCAGCGCCCGCGCCAGCTCGCGCTGGTTGACGTCATGCTGGTACTGGCCCACGCCGATCGACTTGGGATCGATCTTGACCAGTTCGGCCAGCGGATCCTGCAGCCGGCGGGCAATCGACACCGCGCCGCGCAACGACACATCCAGGTCCGGGAATTCCTTGGCGGCCAGTTCCGACGCCGAATACACCGAAGCGCCGGCCTCGCTGACCACAATCTTGGTCAGCTTCAGCTCGGGCATCTGCTTCATCAGGTCCTGCACCAGCTTGTCGGTTTCGCGGCTGGCGGTGCCGTTGCCGATCGACACCAGCGCCACATTGTGCTGCGTTGCCAGGCGCGCCAGCGTGGCGAGCGAGCCGTTCCAGTCGCGGCGCGGCTCGTGCGGGTAGATGGTGGCGGTGTCCAGCAGCTTGCCGGTGCTGTCCACCACGGCGATCTTGCAGCCGGTGCGGATGCCCGGGTCGACGCCCATCACCGACTTGGGCCCGGCCGGCGCGGCCAGCAGCAGCTCATGCAGGTTGCGGCCGAACACCTTGATGGCTTCGTTCTCCGCGGTTTCGCGCAGCTGTGTCAGGAGTTCGGTTTCCAGGTGGGGCTGCACCTTGACGCGCCAGCACCAGCGGCATACGTCGCCCAGCCACTTGTCGGCCGGGCGGCCCAACTGCTGGATGCCGACATGGCGCGCGATCATGCCTTCGCACGGGTGCGGCACCATCGCGTCCTGTTCCTCGCCCAGGCCCAGCTTGACCATCAGCACGCCCGCGTTGCGGCCGCGGAACAGCGCCAGCGCGCGGTGCGACGGCACCGTGCGGATGGTCTCGCTGTAGGCGTAGTAGTCGCGGAACTTCTCTTCCTCGGCGGTTTCCTTGCCTTCCATCACGGTGGAGGACACCACGCCGTTGGTCCACAGGTGCTCGCGCAGCTTGCCCAGCAGTTCCGCAGTCTCGCCGAACTGCTCGGACAGGATGTCGCGCGCGCCGTCCAGCGCGGCCTTGACGTCAGGCACGCCGCCGTCGGCGGTCGGGTTGCCGTTGACGTACCTGGCGGCCTCGGCCTGCGGATCCAGCGTGGGATCGGCCAGCAGTGCCAGCGCCAGCGGCTCCAGCCCGCATTCGCGCGCGATCTGGGCGCGGGTGCGGCGCTTGGGCTTGTAGGGAAGGTAGAGGTCTTCGAGCGCCTGCTTGGTTTCGGCGGCCTCGATGGCGGCCTGCAGCTCGGGCGTCAGCTTGCCTTGCTCCTGGATCGACGCGAGGATGGCAGCGCGGCGGTCTTCCATGTCGCGCAGGTACAGCAGGCGCTCTTCCAGGTTGCGCAGCTGCGTGTCATCGAGGTTGCCGGTCACTTCCTTGCGGTAGCGGGCGATGAAGGGCACGGTGGCGCCTTCGTCGAGCAGCGCCACGGCCGCGGCCACCTGGCGGGGCTGCACGGACAGTTCAGCCGCGATGAGCGAGACGATCTTTTGCGAGACGGATGCGGGCAGGTTGGACATCGGAGAGCGCGGCGAGAAACGCAGTCAGTCGAAAGCGGGGCATTTTGCCACAAGCGCGCAAGGGATTCGCCAGGGCGCGCAGCGGGTGCGGGGCGGGCGGCGTCCCGCGCACGTCCGCAACGGCCCGGCAGGGCAGGCCGGTGCCCGGCCCGGATGCTAGAATCCGGTCATGACCGTCAAGTCCCGCCCGGCCGCCGCCAAGGCCACCATCCTGGCCATGCCAACCTTCGCCAACGTGCCTGAAACTTCCCTGTTCCGCTTCGGCCGCCTGGCTGCACTGGCCGTGGCTGCATGCGCCGTGCTGATGCCGCTGCGCGAGGCGCGCGCCCAGACTTCCGCGCCCGCGGCGCCACCCGCCGCCAACGGCCAGCGCGACTTTGCCGCCGAACGCAAGGCCGTCGAGGATTCGCGCGCCTGGACCAACTACCGCTTTGCGGCCGCCGAGCGCGAGTGCTACGGCAAGTTCTTTGTCAACCACTGCATCAACAGCGCCAAGGAAGTCCAGCGCGAGGAGCTGCAGGTGCTGCGCAAGCGCGAACTGGAGGTAGGCGAGGCCGAACGCGCCTACCGCGCCGCCGAGCGCGACCGCGAACAGGCGCTGCGCCGCGCCGAGTTCGAGGCCAGCCAGCCGAAGCGCTCGGCCAGCGAGCAGTCCAGCCGCGATGCCTTCCAGAAGAAGCAGCAGGAACAGCAACTGCGCGAGGCGCAGCGCCAGGGCGAGGCGCCGCAGCGTGCCGCCAATGCGCAGGCGTACGAAAAGAAGCAGTCTGACTTCGACGCCCGCATGCAGGAGGCCCAGCAGAAGGGCGCCGAGCAGGCCCGCCAGCGGCAGGAGAATGTCAAGGCATACGAGGCCAAGCAGCGCGACCTCGAACGGCGCCAGAAGGAGCTGGAAGAGCGCCGCGCCAAGGCGAAGGAGCAACAGGGGCAGGCATCGGCGCCGCGCCCGTTCGGCTTTTGAGGTCCGGCACCGTGACTGCGCAGCGGAGGCATAGATGGACAGCAACCTGAATACCCTGGAGCGGCGCATCATGGAGTTGCAGATCGAGCACCGCGACCTGGATTTCCTGATCGACCGCCTTGCCAACGATGCCGTCCATGACGAACTGCAGCTGCGCCGGCTGAAGAAGCGCCGCCTCAAGCTGAAGGACGCCATCACGCTGCTGCAGCTGCAGCTCGAACCCGACGTGCCGGCCTGAGCGCATTCGCGCCAGGCTTGCCGATCGCCGCCGGCGCTGTCCGGCGGCCCATACAACATTCTCCCCCTGCCTTGTCCGATCTTCCAGATTCTCCTGAGCCGTCCGAAGCCGTCAGCCTGACCGACGCCGGGTCGCCCGCGCCTGCCGCGCCCGCCGACGACGGCGCCAGCCGCGGCGCGGAACTGGCCACCATCTTTGCCGATACCGGCACGCTGGCCCAGGCGATTCCCGGCTACCGGCCGCGCGCCTCGCAGCACAAGATGGCCGAGGCCGTCGCCGACGCGATCGTGCAGAACGATTCCGTCATCGTCGAAGCGGGCACCGGCACCGGCAAGACCTACGCCTACCTGGTGCCGGCGATGCTGTGGGGCGGCAAGGTGATCCTGTCGACCGGCACCAAGAACCTGCAGGACCAGCTCTTCCTGCGCGACATCCCCACGGTGCGCCATGCGCTGAACGTGCCGGTCTCGGTGGCGCTGCTCAAGGGCCGCGCCAACTACGTCTGCCACTACCACCTGGAACGCGCTCAGGCCAACGGCCGCCTGGCGTCGCGCCAGGATGCGGCGTGGCTGCGCGACATCGGCCGCTTCATCAAGGAAACCTCCACCGGCGACAAGGCCGAGCTGGCGTCCGTTCCCGAGAACGCGCCGGTATGGCAGATGGTGACCTCCACGCGCGACAACTGCCTGGGATCGGAATGCCCGCATTACAAGGAATGCTTTGTGATGCGCGCGCGCAAGGAAGCGCAGCAGGCCGACGTGGTGGTGGTCAACCATCACCTGTTCTTTGCCGACGTGGTGCTGCGCGACACCGGCATGGCGGAACTGCTGCCGGCCGCCAACACCGTGATCTTCGACGAAGCCCACCAGCTGCCCGAGACCGCCACGCTGTTCTTCGGCGAGACGCTGTCCACCAGCCAGCTGCTGGAAATCGCCCGCGATACCGTGGCCGAAGGCCTGTCGCACGCGCGCGATGCGGTGGACTGGGTTGCGCTGGCCGCGCCGCTGGAGCGCGCCGCGCGCGACCTGCGCCTGGCCTTCAGCAAGGACAATGCGCGGCTGGCGCTGGGCCAGATCGAGGCCGACCGCCGTATCGCCGAGCCTTTCAACGAAACGCTCGATGCGCTGGACGAAGCCCTGTCAGACTTCGTCGAGATGCTCGAAAGCCAGGCCGAGCGTGCCGAATCGCTGCAGCAATGCCACCGCCGCGCGCTGGAGCTGGCTAACAAGCTGGCCGCGTGGCGCGCCGATGCCGCGCCCGCGCCGGCACCGCAGCCGACCGAGGGCGACGGCGAAGCCGCGCCGGCGCTGCCTGCCGGCCCTGAAACCGTGCGCTGGGTCGAGGTGTTCTCGCATACTGTGCAGCTGCACCGCACGCCGCTGTCGATCGCGCCGATCTTCACGCGCCAGCGCGACGGCCAGCCGCGCGCCTGGGTTTTCACCTCGGCGACGCTGTCGGTGAAGGGGAATTTCACCCACTACGCGGCGCAGCTGGGGCTCGACAAGGACCGCTCGCTGACGCTGCCCAGCCCGTTCGATTACGCGAAGCAGGGGCTGCTCTACGTGCCGCGCGATATGCCGCAGCCGCAGTCGCCGCAGTTCACCGACGCGGTGGTGCAGGCGGCATTGCCGCTGATCGAGGCCGCCGGCGGACGCACCTTCCTGCTGTGCACCACGCTGCGCGCCGTGCAGCGTGCCTCGGACCTGCTTTATGACGCGTTTGCCGAGCGCGGCCTGAACCTGCCGCTGCTGGTGCAGGGCCAGGCCAGCCGCACCGAATTGCTGGACCGCTTTCGCGAGCTGGGCAACGCGGTGCTGGTCGGAAGCCAGAGCTTCTGGGAGGGCGTGGATGTGCGCGGCGAGGCGCTGTCGCTGGTGATCATCGACAAGCTGCCGTTCGCGCCGCCCGACGACCCGGTGCTGGCCGCGCGCATGGAAGTGCTGCAGAAGAAGGGCCTGAGCCCGTTTGCCGTGCACCAGCTGCCGCATGCGGTGATCACGCTCAAGCAGGGGGCGGGGCGGCTGATCCGCTCGGAATCGGACCGCGGCGTGCTGGCGATCTTCGATACGCGGCTGGTCGAGAAGCCCTATGGCCGTCAGATCTGGCAAAGCCTGCCGCCGTTCACGCGCACGCGTGAGGCGGCGACGGTGGTGCGGTTCCTGGAGTCGCTGCGCGGTCCTGGCAAGGAGGCCGCAGCAGCGGACTGATCGCACAGGTGCCGGAAAAAGAAAAACGGGACGTATCGGAGGATACGTCCCGTTTTTTATGGCCTCTGGCCAGCCGGCGTCAGAACACTTCCCACCAGGACTTGTCTTTGCGGCGCGCGCCGTACTTGATGAAATCGCTGTCCGGGAAATTGCGCTCCATCACGCGTGCGGTGTCGTCGCGCAGGTCCTTCATTCCCATCGCGTCATATGAACGGACCATGATGTACAGCGCTTCTTCGTTGGCCGGAGCGCCGTCATAGTCCTTCAGCGCCTGCTGGGCGCGGTTGACGGCGGCGAGGTATGCGCCGCGCCGGTAGTAGTAGCGCGCGGCGTGCACTTCGTGCTGGGCCAGCGAGTTGACGATGTACTGCATGCGCAGCGTGGCGTCGGGGGTGTACTTGCTTTCCGGGTAGCGCGTGATCAGCGTATTGAACGCGTCATAGGCGGCGCGCGCGGCCTTGGGGTCGCGCTCGCTCAGGTCCTGGCCCGAGAAGCGGCCCAGCCAGCCCAGGTTGTCGTTGAAGTTGATCAGGCCCTTGAGGTAGTAGGCGTAATCGATATTGGGATGGTTCGGGTGCAGCTGGATGAAGCGGTCCACCGCGGCCAGGGCTGCTGCCGTTTCACCATCCTTGTAGTTGGCGTAGGCGGTATCGATCTGGGCCTGCTGTGCATAGCGCCCAAACGGATAGCGGCCTTCGAGCTTTTCATACAGCTTGACGGCACGCGTGTAGTCGCCGCCATCCAGCGCATCCTTGGCTTCCGAATATAATTTGTTGGCCGACCAGCCTGCGGTCTCGTCGGGTTGGTCCGCCAGCAGGCCGCATGCAGACAGCATGACGCAGCCGCCTGCGAGCAGAACCGCTCCAATTGTCGTGCGCCAGCGCGCGCGTTTCATGCTCTGCAATTGCATGGGCAATCGTATCCCGGATGAAGAAAAATAGCGTCAAGCATTATAGCCCAAGCCCCCAGCCCAACCCCGAAGCAGGAGCTGGCGTGGGAGGACTTCCACCAGAACGGGTGCGCGCAGCCGCGTCCGTGGCCGATTTCGAGGCCCATCCAGAGGAATTTGAAGACCTTGCCGAGGTGCCGCCCGGCGGCGCGCCGGCTGCCGAGCCGGCCGTGACCCTGTCGCTGGAGGTGGACAGCGCCTCGCATGGCGAGCGGCTCGATAAATTGCTCGCGCGTCACTTCAGCGAGTTTTCACGCAGCCGCCTGCAGCAGTGGATCGAAAGCGGCGCGGTGCGTGTCGACGGCCACGTGCGCCGTCCGCGCGACGCCGTGCAGATGGGCAACCGCATCGAAATCCAGCCGCAGGCCGCACCGGAATCGTCCGCTTTCTCGCCCGAGGACGTGCCGCTGGACGTGGTCTATGAAGACGACACCCTGCTGGTGATCAACAAGCCCGCCGGGCTGGTGGTGCATCCGGCTGCCGGTAACTGGAGCGGCACCGTGCTCAACGGGTTGCTGCACCGCGACCCCGGCGCAGCGTTGCTGCCGCGCGCGGGCATCGTGCACCGGCTCGACAAGGAAACCTCCGGCCTGATGGTGGTGGCGCGCTCGCTGACCGCGCAGACCGACCTGGTGCGCCAGCTGCAGGCGCGCACGGTCAAGCGCACCTATATCGCGCTGGTGTGGGGCCGCACCTATGACGAGGGCACCATCGACGCGCCCATCGGCCGCGACCCGCGCGAGCGCACGCGCATGGCGGTCGTGCATACCGCCAGCGGCAAGCCGTCGCGCACGCATTTCCGCACGCTGGCCACGGTGCCGCTGGGGCGGGGCTTCGTGTCGATGGTGATGTGCAAGCTGGAGACCGGCCGCACGCACCAGATCCGCGTGCATTTCGAGTCGATCGGCCACCCGCTGGTGGGCGACCCGGCCTACTTCCGCGCCACGCAGCGCGGGCAGCGCCCGGCGGTCCGCGCACCGCTGCCGGTGCCGTATGAGCGCCAGGCGCTGCATGCGTACCAGCTCGGCCTGGTGCATCCGGCCACCGGCAAGCGCATGTCGTGGACCGCGCAGCCGCCGCAGGACCTGCAGGCGCTGATCGATGCGCTGGATTTTGAAAGCGCGCAGGCCGACGAGGAAGAAGAAGGCTGGGACGAAGTCTGGGAAGGCGGCGAGGCCCACTGGGAATACGCTGGTGATGACGAGGACGACGATGACGATGAGCGCAGCGCCTGATCGCGCCTGGCTGGTCCCTGACTGGCCCGCGCCGGCGCGTGTGCGCGCGTTGTCAACCACGCGCCAGGGCGGTGTCAGCAAGGGCCCGTACGGGCTTGCCGGCGGCGCCCCCGGCGGCCTGAACCTGGGCACCCACGTTGGCGACGACGCCGCCGACGTGGCGCGCAACCGCGCGCGGCTGGCCGCCTGCCTGCCGTCGATGCCGCAATGGCTGGAGCAGGTGCATGGCTGCGCGGTCGCCACGGTCGACCATGTGGCGGCCCCGGGCGCGCCCGTGCCCCAGGCCGACGCGAGCCTGGCGGTGGTACCCGGCCAAGTCTGCGCCGTGATGACGGCGGATTGCCTGCCGGTGCTGCTATGCGATGCGCAGGGGACGGTGGTGGGCGCCGCGCATGCGGGCTGGCGCGGCCTGTGCAGCGGCGTGATCGAAGCCACGCTGTCACGGATGCAGGCCGCTGCCGGTGCCGCGCGCTGGCTGGCATGGCTGGGCCCGGCCATCGGCCCCGATGCGTTCGAGGTGGGTGCCGAAGTGCGCGATGCCTTCCTGGCCCAGGCACGCGCCGATGAACAGGTCGCGGTTGCCGCAGCCTTCCGCCCTGGTGCCCCGGGCAAGTACCTTGCCGACATCTATGCGCTGGCGCGCACGCGCCTGGCGCGCGCCGGCTGTACCGAGGTCTACGGCGGCGACGCCTGCACCGTGGCCGACGCCGGTCGCTTCTACTCCTATCGGCGCGATGGCGTGACCGGCCGCATGGCCAGCCTGGTCTGGCTGGCGGACTGAGCCCGCCGCTGCCTCACTCGTCCTTGCCCCTGGCCGCCTGCGCGCGCTCGGCTTCAGCCTTGCGTCGGCGGCGGCCGGGCGTGCCCATGATGTAGAGCACCAGCGCCACCGGCGCCATGCCATACATCAGGAAGGTGGCAACGCCTGCCACCACGTTGTGCTCGGTGATCGCCATCATCAGCGCCACGTAGAGCCAGCCAATGGCCACGATGTACATCAAAAATTCATCCTTCTCGCCTATGCTCTGGGGCCTCGGCAGATGCGAGCGCTGCATACCGTCCGGTAGGTCGGGAAGCGTGCAGTGCCGAGGCGGATTCCCGCATTGACAGCGCGTGCGTTGCAAGGCAACAATGGACTCAAATGTCTCGGAATCGCTGACGATTCCCAGGTTTCTCCGGCAAGCATAGCGCATGGCGTCTCCATGCGAGGATGTCGCGCTTGCCGGATAAAAGGGGAGCCGCTATCGGAATGGACGCAAGCCGCGGCCGCAGCAGGTGCGGTCGAGGGCTTCCAGCCAGTTCCAGGGCAGATGTGCCGGCAGACCCTCCCGCTTTGGGGGAGGCGCAAGCCGGGTCCATTCGGATAGCATCTCCCCATGCAAAGTGCCGGCCAGGGCAATGCCCGGAGCCGGTTCGAATAGTGACGGCAGAGAGACAATCAAATCATGGCGACCGGCAAAGGCGCGGCAGCTTCCACGCAGGAAGGCAAGTCCCAACCATTCAAGTTCACGCCGGGGCCATTCGATCCAGCCACATGGCTGGAATGGTCCCGCCAGTGGCAGGGCACTGAAGGCAACGGCCACGCTGCCGCGTCCGGCATTCCGGGCCTGGATGCGCTGGCAGGCGTCAAGATCGCGCCGGCGCAGCTGGGTGATATCCAGCAGCGCTACATGAAGGACTTCTCAGCGCTGTGGCAGGCTATGGCCGAGGGCAAGGCCGAGGCCACCGGTCCGCTGCACGACCGGCGCTTCGCCGGCGACGCATGGCGCACCAACCTCCCATATCGCTTCGCTGCCGCGTTCTACCTGCTCAATGCGCGCGCCTTGACCGAGCTGGCCGATGCCGTCGAGGCCGATGCCAAGACGCGCCAGCGCATCCGCTTCGCGATCTCGCAATGGGTCGATGCGATGTCGCCCGCCAACTTCCTTGCCACCAATCCCGAGGCGCAGCGCCTGCTGATCGAGTCGGGCGGCGAATCGCTGCGTGCCGGCGTGCGCAACATGATGGAAGACCTGACACGCGGCAAGATCTCGCAGACCGACGAGAGCGCGTTTGAGGTCGGCCGCAATGTCGCGGTGACCGAAGGCGCCGTGGTCTTCGAGAACGAGTACTTCCAGCTGTTGCAGTACAAGCCGCTGACCGACAAGGTGCACGCGCGCCCGCTGCTGATGGTGCCGCCGTGCATCAACAAGTACTACATCCTGGACCTGCAGCCGGAGAGCTCGCTGGTGCGCCATGTGGTGGAGCAGGGACATACGGTGTTTCTGGTGTCGTGGCGCAATCCGGACGCCAGCATGGCCGGCAGCACCTGGGACGACTACATCGAGCACGCGGCCATCCGCGCCATCGAAGTCGCGCGCGACATCAGCGGCCAGGACAAGATCAACGTGCTCGGCTTCTGCGTGGGCGGCACCATTGTCTCGACCGCGCTGGCGGTGCTGGCCGCGCGCGGCGAGCACCCGGCCGCCAGCGTCACGCTGCTGACCACGCTGCTGGACTTTGCCGACACCGGCATCCTCGACGTCTTTGTCGACGAGGGCCATGTGCAGTTGCGCGAGGCCACGCTGGGCGGCGGCGCCGGCGCGCCGTGCGCGCTGCTGCGCGGCCTTGAGCTGGCCAATACCTTCTCGTTCCTGCGCCCGAACGACCTGGTGTGGAACTACGTGGTCGACAACTACCTGAAGGGCAACACGCCGGTGCCGTTCGACCTGCTGTTCTGGAACGGCGACGCCACCAACCTGCCGGGGCCGTGGTACTGCTGGTATCTGCGCCACACGTACCTGCAGAACGAGCTCAAGGTACCGGGCAAGCTGACCGTGTGCGGCGTGCCGGTGGACCTGGCCAGCATCGACGTGCCGACCTATATCTACGGCTCGCGCGAAGACCATATCGTGCCGTGGACCGCGGCCTATGCCTCGACCGCGCTGCTGGCGAACAAGCTGCGCTTCGTGCTGGGTGCGTCGGGCCATATCGCCGGTGTGATCAACCCGCCGGCCAAGAACAAGCGCAGCCACTGGACTAACGATGCGCTGCCGGAGTCGCCGCAGCAATGGCTGGCCGGCGCCATCGAGCATCACGGCAGCTGGTGGCCGGACTGGACCGCATGGCTGGCCGGGCAGGCCGGCGCGAAACGCGCCGCGCCCGCCAACTATGGCAATGCGCGCTATCGCGCAATCGAACCCGCGCCTGGGCGATACGTCAAAGCCAAGGCATGACGCTTGCATGAGTGCCGGCGTGCGTCATGCACGGCGCCGGCAGGCTTGCAGGTTCCCTCCCGTTTCCATTGAAAGGACTACACAATGACTGACGTTGTCATCGTATCCGCCGCCCGCACCGCGGTCGGCAAGTTTGGCGGCTCGCTGGCCAAGATCCCGGCACCGGAACTGGGTGCCGTGGTCATCAAGGCCGCGCTGGAGCGCGCCGGCGTCAAGCCGGAGCAGGTGAGCGAAGTCATCATGGGCCAGGTGCTGACCGCCGGTTCGGGCCAGAACCCCGCACGCCAGGCCGCGATCAAGGCCGGCCTGCCGGCGATGGTGCCGGCCATGACCATCAACAAGGTGTGCGGCTCGGGCCTGAAGGCCGTGATGCTGGCCGCCAACGCGATCATGGCGGGCGACGCCGAGATCGTGGTGGCCGGCGGCCAGGAAAACATGAGCGCCGCCCCGCACGTGCTGCCGGGCTCGCGCGATGGTTTCCGCATGGGCGATGCCAAGCTGGTCGACACCATGATCGTCGACGGCCTGTGGGACGTGTACAACCAGTACCACATGGGCATCACCGCCGAGAACGTGGCCAAGGAATACGGCATCACACGCGAGGCGCAGGATGAGTTCGCCGTCGGCTCGCAGAACAAGGCCGAAGCCGCGCAGAAGGCCGGCAAGTTTGACGAAGAGATCGTCCCGGTGCTGATCCCGCAGCGCAAGGGCGACCCGGTGGCCTTCAAGACCGACGAGTTCGTGCGCCAGGGCGCCACGCTGGACAGCATGTCCGGCCTCAAGCCCGCCTTCGACAAGGCCGGCACGGTGACCGCGGCCAACGCCTCGGGCCTGAACGACGGCGCCGCCGCGGTGGTGGTGATGTCGGCGGCCAAGGCCAAGGAACTGGGCCTGACCCCGCTGGCCACGATCAAGAGCTATGCCAACGCCGGTGTCGATCCCAAGGTGATGGGCATGGGCCCGGTGCCGGCCTCCAAGCGCGCCCTGTCGCGCGCCGAGTGGACCCCGCAAGACCTGGACCTGATGGAGATCAACGAGGCCTTTGCCGCGCAGGCGCTGGCGGTGCACCAGCAGATGGGCTGGGACACCTCCAAGGTCAATGTGAACGGCGGCGCCATCGCCATCGGCCACCCGATCGGCGCGTCGGGCTGCCGTATCCTGGTGACGCTGCTGCACGAGATGAAGCGCCGTGACGCGAAGAAGGGCCTGGCCTCGCTGTGCATCGGCGGCGGCATGGGCGTGGCGCTGGCAGTCGAGCGCAAATAAGGAAGGGGTTTTCCGGGGCCGCGCGCGGTTGGCGCGGACCCGGCGACGATAACGAAGCCAATCAAGGAGTGGACATGACTCAGCGCATTGCGTATGTGACCGGCGGCATGGGTGGTATCGGAACCGCCATTTGCCAGCGGCTGGCCAAGGATGGCTTTCGTGTGGTGGCCGGTTGCGGCCCCAACTCGCCGCGCCGCGAAAAGTGGCTGGAGCAGCAGAAGGCCCTGGGCTTCGATTTCATTGCCTCGGAAGGCAATGTGGCTGACTGGGACTCGACCAAGACCGCATTCGACAAGGTCAAGTCCGAGGTCGGCGAGGTTGATGTGCTGATCAACAACGCCGGTATCACCCGCGACGTGGTGTTCCGCAAGATGACCCGCGCCGACTGGGATGCGGTGATCGACACCAACCTGACCTCGCTGTTCAACGTCACCAAGCAGGTGATCGACGGCATGGCCGACCGTGGCTGGGGCCGCATCGTCAACATCTCGTCGGTGAACGGGCAGAAGGGCCAGTTCGGCCAGACCAACTACTCCACCGCCAAGGCCGGCCTGCATGGCTTCACCATGGCACTGGCGCAGGAAGTGGCGACCAAGGGCGTGACCGTCAACACGGTCTCTCCGGGCTATATCGCCACCGACATGGTCAAGGCGATCCGCCAGGACGTGCTCGACAAGATCGTCGCGACGATCCCGGTCAAGCGCCTGGGCCTGCCGGAAGAGATCGCCTCGATCTGCGCCTGGTTGTCGTCGGAGGAGTCCGGTTTCTCGACCGGCGCCGACTTCTCGCTCAACGGCGGCCTGCATATGGGCTGACCTGCCGGCCTGGTTCAACCAGTCGGCAGCCGGCGCTGGCGCCCGCGTATTGCGGTGCAGCCAGCGCGGCGCACAAGGCGGCGGGCGTTTCGTTTCGCCGCCCGTTTCGCGGGCCGTCAAGGCCCGCGAATCGTTTCTGCCCGCGCGGCATTCCTCGCTTTTTGCGCCAATTCACCGGGTTTTCCTTAAGCCCCGTCGCTTTTCTTAGTGCCTTGTTGGGCATAGAATCAGGGCAGCGGCGCAGCCAGCACCATGTTCGTGCAGCGCGGCCCTCGCGGGGGCGAGGCTGCAGGCCGCCACGCGCAGCCATGCGCGAACGGGCCACCAGATGGCCGGCACGACAACAAGCAGATGGCGCGGGCGATACCGATTTGCGCACTGCACCCCATGCGGTGCAGCAGCGCGCAAACAGCGATGACACAAGGACAGAGCACCGATGGCCACGACCAAAAAAGGCGCAGAGCGACTGATCAAAAAGTATCCGAACCGTAGGCTCTACGACACCCAGACCAGCACCTACATCACCCTGGCCGACGTCAAGCAGCTGGTCATGGATTCAGAAGAATTCAAGGTCGTCGACGCCAAGTCTGGTGACGAACTGACCCGCAGCATCTTGCTGCAGATCATCCTGGAAGAAGAAACGGGCGGCGTGCCGATGTTCTCCAGCGCGATGCTGTCGCAGATCATCCGCTTCTACGGCCATGCCATGCAGGGCATGATGGGCACCTACCTGGAAAAGAACATCCAGGCCTTCATCGACATCCAGAACAAGCTGGCCGAGAACTCCAAGGGCCTGTATTCCGGCGAAACCTTCAGCCCCGACATGTGGTCGCAGTTCATGAACATGCAGGGCCCGATGATGCAGGGCATGATGAGCAACTACATCGAGCAGAGCAAGAACCTGTTCGTGCAGATGCAGGAGCAGATGCAAAGCCAGGCCAAAAATATGTTCGGGACGTTCCCGTTCAACCAGCCGGACAAGAAGTAAGACACTGGCAGCGGCGGGCGCTACACCCGCCGCATATCCCGCACGCTGGCTGGCACTCAGCCAGCGCTCGCATGCAGGCGGATGCCCAGCGCCCGCATCACCTTCCAGATCGTCCCGAACTCCGGATTGCCTTCGCCTGACAGCGAGCGGTAGAGGCTTTCGCGCGAAAGGCCCGTTTCGCGGGCCAGTCGCGTCATGCCGCGCGCACGCGCCACCACCCCGAGTGCGTAGGCAATGAATCGATCGTCGTCGCCGGCCTCGGCCAGGCAGGCATCCAGGTAGGCGGCGATCTCCTGATCGTTCCTCAGATGCTCGGCGGAGTCCCAGGGGCGGGTTGGTTCCTTCATGGCTCACTCCAGATCAAGATTGGCCGCCAGACTGCGTGCTCTTTCGATATCAGCGTGCTGGGTCGACTTGTTGCCTCCGCAGAGCAGGATCACAATTACCTGGCCGCGTTGCTGAAAGTAGATGCGGTAGCCCGGGCCGTGGTCCACGCGCATTTCGCTGACTCCACCGCCAAGGGCTTTAACGTTCCCCGGAATTCCTCATTGAACCCGGAAATTTGGGTTGTCCGGATGCTGAGCATACCTTACCGTAGCCTGTGGGCTACGGTATGAGAATCGCCGATCCCTGAAAACCGTGCTGATGCAAAGCAGGTAGAATGCGCGGTCTGCGTCCCCGGCGCACGCAATCACGCAACTCTCTCCAGCGGCGGCTCAGTGTGGACTCGCCTTTTGTGCGCGAAAACCCATGCCCTCCGTTATCCAATATGCTCGTCCGCCCCTTAAGGCCCGGCTCTCTGCTTCGATGAAGGCTTCGCCATGAGCCGGCTGTTCCTGGCCCCCATGGAAGGGCTTGCCGACTACGTCTTGCGCGACGTGCTGACCGACACTGGCGGCTACGACGGCTGTGTGTCCGAGTTCGTCCGGGTGACCGGTTCGTTGCTTCCCGCCCGCGTCTACGAGCGCGATACGCCCGAAATCCTCGCCGGCGGCTATACCCGCAGCGGCACGCCGATGGTGATCCAGTTGCTCGGCAGCGATCCGGAATGGCTGGCGCGCAATGCGGCCTATGCCGCGACCTTGTCGCCGCATGGCATCGACCTGAACTTCGGCTGCCCCGCCAAGGTCGTCAACCGGCATGGCGGCGGTGCCATGCTGCTGACGAATCCTGAGTTGTTGAACCGGATCGTCGCGTCCGTGCGCGCGGCGGTGCCGGCCCATATCGCCGTGACGGCAAAAATGCGGCTGGGCGTTTCCGATGCCTCGCTGGCCATTGATTGCGCCACGGCGCTGGCCGAAGGCGGCGCGGCTTCGCTCGTCGTGCATGCCCGGACGCGGGACCATGGCTACCGGCCGCCGGCCCACTGGGACTGGATCGCGCGCATTGCGGCGGCGGTGGACGTGCCGGTGATTGCCAACGGAGATGTCTGGACCGTCGCCGACTGGGAGCGTTGCCGGGCCGTCAGCGGTTGCGCCGACGTGATGATCGGGCGCGGCGCCGTGTCCGATCCTTTCCTGGCCTTGCGCATTCGCGGGCTGATGGACGGTTCGCCGTCGGACCAGGAGTGGCCGCTGGTGCTGCGCCAGATCGCCACCTACCTGAAAAAGCTGCATGCCCGTATCGCGTCGTGCCATGAGCATGGGCGCGTGAAACTGTGGCTCAGCTATCTCAAGCGGACCTGGCCACAGGCCGCCGAACTGCATGCGGCCATCCGGCGCATGCAGGACTCGATGGAGATAGAGCGGGTCCTGGAAGGCCTGCCGGGAGCCGCGACCGCGCCGGAATGACGCAGCCTGGGCCACATGTATGGTGTCAGGCGCCGAGAATTCATGGCAAACGGTTAAAATGCGCGATTGGCTCACCGGCTGCCGGCCTTGTCCCCGCATATTCGCCGCGCCCGCCCCCACATTCGGATTGCACTGTGAAAAACCCTTCAGAATCAACGACCCAGAAAGACCATAGTCCGCGTGTGGGATTCGTTTCCCTTGGCTGCCCCAAGGCCCTGGTCGACTCCGAGCAGATCATCACCCAGCTGCGCGCCGAGGGCTATGCCATCAGCGGCACCTATGACGGCGCTGACCTGGTCGTGGTCAATACCTGCGGCTTTATCGACGAGGCCGTGCAGGAGAGCCTGGACGCCATCGGCGAGGCCCTGACCGAGAACGGCAAGGTCATCGTCACCGGCTGCCTGGGTGCGAAGAAGGATGCGGCGGGCCACGACATCGTGTCGTCGGTGCACCCCAAGGTGCTGGCCGTGACCGGCCCGCATGCGCTGGGCGAGGTGATGCAGGCGGTGCACACGCACCTGCCCAAGCCGCATGACCCGTTCACCGACCTGGTGCCGGCCGCCGGCATCAAGCTGACGCCCAAGCATTACGCCTACCTGAAGATTTCCGAGGGCTGCAACCACCGTTGCTCGTTCTGCATCATCCCGTCGATGCGCGGCGACCTGGTGTCGCGCCCGGTGGCCGAGGTCATGCTGGAGGCCGAGAACCTGTTCAAGGCCGGCGTCAAGGAGCTGCTGGTGATCTCGCAGGACACCAGTGCCTATGGCGTCGACGTCAAGTACCGCACCGGCTTCTGGAACGGCCGTCCGCTCAGGACCCGCATGACCGAGCTGGTGGCGGCGCTGGGCGAGCTGGCCGCGCAGTACGGTGCCTGGGTGCGCCTGCATTATGTCTACCCGTACCCGCACGTCGACGAGATCATCCCGCTGATGTCGCAGGGCCATGTGCTGCCGTACCTCGATGTGCCGCTGCAGCACGCGCACCCGGACGTGCTCAAGCGCATGAAGCGCCCGGCCAATGCCGAGAAGACCATGGACCGCATCCGCGCCTGGCGCGAGATCTGCCCTGAGCTGACCATCCGCAGCACCTTTATCGCCGGCTTCCCGGGCGAGACCGAGGCGGAGTTCCAGACCCTGCTCGACTTTATCGCCGAAGCCGAACTGGACCGCGTCGGCTGCTTCGCCTACTCGCCGGTGGAGGGCGCCACCGCCAATGACCTGCCGGGCGCGCTGCCCGACGAGGTGCGCGAGGAACGCCGCGCCCGCTTCATGGAAGTGGCCGAAGAGGTCTCGGCGCGCCGCCTGCAGCGCAAGGTCGGCCAGACCCTGCGCGTGCTGGTGGACGAGGTCAACCAGGATGGCGGCATCGGCCGTTCGTCCGCGGATGCGCCGGAAATCGACGGCCTCGTCTATATCGCGCCGCCGGAACGCCACGCCCAGCGCTATCGCGCCGGCGAGTTCGTCGACGTGAAGATCACCGGCGCCGATGGCCACGACCTGTGGGGCGAGGTCTGAAACGGGTTGATTAGGTAAAAGTACGCTCGTTCGATTTCGTCCGCGTCCCGCTATACTGTGCGGTGCAACATAACCTCATGGAGACAAAGTCATGACGCGTGAAGTGGTAGTGGTAAGCGGTGTCCGTACCGCGATCGGGACCTTTGGCGGCAGCCTGAAGGATGTGGCACCGGCGGAGCTGGGCGCACTGGTGGTGCGCGAGGCGCTGGCGCGCGCGCAGGTGTCGGGCGACGATGTCGGCCACGTGGTATTCGGCAACGTGATCCAGACCGAGCCGCGCGACATGTATCTGGGCCGCGTCGCGGCCGTCAACGGCGGGGTGACGATCAACGCCCCCGCGCTGACCGTGAACCGCCTGTGCGGCTCGGGCCTGCAGGCCATTGTCAGCGCCGCGCAGACCATCCTGCTGGGCGATACCGACGTCGCCATCGGCGGCGGCGCGGAAAGCATGAGCCGCGCACCGTACCTGGCGCCGGCAGCGCGCTGGGGCGCACGCATGGGCGACGCCGGCCTGGTCGACATGATGCTGGGTGCGCTGCACGATCCCTTCCATCGCATCCACATGGGCGTGACCGCCGAGAATGTCGCCAAGGAATACGACATCTCGCGCGCGCAGCAGGACGAGGCCGCGCTGGAATCGCACCGCCGCGCTTCGGCAGCGATCAAGGCCGGCTACTTCAAGGACCAGATCGTCCCGGTGGTGAGCAAGGGCCGCAAGGGCGACGTGACCTTCGATACCGACGAGCACGTGCGCCATGACGCCACCATCGACGACATGACCAAGCTCAGGCCGGTCTTCGTCAAGGAAAACGGCACGGTCACGGCCGGCAATGCCTCGGGCCTGAACGACGCCGCCGCCGCGGTGGTGATGATGGAGCGCGCCGAAGCCGAGCGCCGCGGCCTGAAGCCGCTGGCCCGCCTGGTGTCGTACGGCCATGCCGGCGTGGACCCGAAGGCCATGGGCATCGGCCCGGTGCCGGCGACGAAGATCGCGCTGGAGCGCGCCGGCCTGCAGGTGTCGGACCTGGACGTGATCGAAGCCAACGAAGCTTTTGCCGCACAGGCGTGCGCCGTGACCAAGGCGCTCGGTCTGGACCCGGCCAAGGTTAACCCGAACGGCTCGGGCATCTCGCTGGGCCACCCGATCGGCGCCACCGGTGCCCTGATCACGGTGAAGGCGCTGCATGAGCTGAACCGCGTGCAGGGCCGCTACGCGCTGGTGACGATGTGCATCGGCGGCGGGCAGGGCATTGCCGCCATCTTCGAGCGTATCTGAGGTTAGCCTTGCGCCTTGCTTCGCTGACGAAGAACCTCTGCGCGCTCGGCCTGGCCGCCGTGCTCGCGCTGGCGGGCACGGCGCAGGCAGCGCCGGCGACCGAGCTGTCGACCGGCCCGGTTAACACCGGGCCAGCCGGCGGCGAAGGCCTGGGCATCAACCAGGCCATTCGCGACGGCGAAGCCCGGCGCGGCGGCACCTCGCTTTCCACTGGCGCGCCAAAACCCCTGGCGCCGCGGCCGGAATATGCGTCGCTGCCGGTCTACGTCGGCAAGGTCGGCGACCAGCCGGTGCGGCTGCGCCTGGGCCCCAAGCCTGACGAGCGCGACAGCGTGCGTGGCGAATACGCCGGCCGTGGCGCCGGTGTGCGCCTGCTGGCAGGCGAGTGGGAGGACGGCGCCTTCCTGATGGAGGAGTCCGACGACGGCACCCGCGTATCGGGCAACTGGGAAGGCAGCATCGACGCCAGCGGCGCCGTGCGCGGCACCTGGACCGACGCGTTCAACCCGGCCATCGTGCTGCCGTTCTTTATCCGCCCTCTGGGCGTGCTGGTGATCCCCCCGTTCGACATGAGGCCCAACAGCGGCGTCACTTACGCGCCGCCGCCGCCGAAGTCCTCGATTTCCGGCTGGTAAGCCGCTTACTAGTGTCCGCCGTTGCCATCGCCGGTGGCGCGGCCGGCATTTGCTGGTAAGCTCGGAGGCTCATCGAGTCTCATTCCTGACCGTGCCACGCTTCTGCCCGGGCGATACCGCCGGGGCAGCGCGCCGTGTCCGGCCAGCAGCCAGCAAGGAAACCGCCGTGTCCGATTCGCCATCCGACAAGCCCGCGTCGCCCGCCCATTACCTGCAAACCGTTGCGGTCCAGCCCGAGCTGGAGATCGCGCCCGGCTTTGCCTCGTTCTCTCCCGCCACGCACCGCGGCTCCACCGTGGTGTTCCGCAACCTCGCCGAACTACGCGCCCATGGCGACGGTGCCACCACCTACTGGCGCTATGGCCTGCACGCCACGCCCACCAGCGAGGCGCTGTGCCAGCACCTGGCGCTGCTGGAGGGCGCGCGCCACACGCTGCTGCAGCCGTCGGGGCTGGCGGCGATCTCGCTGGTCTACTTCGCGCTGCTCAAGAGCGGCGACGACGTGCTGGTTCCGCACAACGTCTACGGCCCCAACCGCGACCACGGCGAGTGGCTGGCACGCGAATTCGGCGTGACCGTGCGCTACTACGACCCGATGGACGCTGCTGCGATGGCGGCGATGATCCGGCCGAATACGCGCCTGATCTGGATGGAGTCGCCCGGTTCGGTGACCATGGAAGTGCCCGACAGCGACGCCATCGTCGCCGCGGCCAGGGCGCACGGCGTGCTGACCGCGATCGACAATACCTGGTCTGCCGGCATCTACTTCCGCCCGTTCGACAAGGGCATCGACATCTCGGTGCAGGCGCTGACCAAGTACCAGTCCGGCGGCAGCGACGTGCTGATGGGCGCGGTGCTGACCTGCGACGATGCGCTGCATGACCGCCTCAAGCGCACCCGCATGCTGATGGGCTGGGGTGTTTCCGCCGATGACTGCCACCTGGTGCTGCGCGGGCTGCCGAGCCTGCCGGTGCGCCTGGCCGCGCATGACCGTGCGGCCCGCGAAGTGGCGGAGTGGCTGCGCCAGCGGCCCGAGGTTGCGCGCGTGCTGCATCCTGCGCTGCCGGACTGCCCCGGCCACGCCAGCTGGCGGCGCGATTTCACCGGTGCCAGCGGGCTCTTTGCCATCATCCTGCGGGCACGCTATACACGCCAGCAGGTGGATGCCTTGGTCGAGGCGCTGCAGCTGTTTGCGATCGGCTGGTCCTGGGGCGGTGCCCACAGCCTGGCCGTGCCGTACCACGTGCAGGGCATGCGCCCGGCGGGCACCTGGCCGCCGGCCGGCTGGCAGGATGCCGGCGAACTGGTGCGGCTTTATATCGGCCTGGAAGACACGCGCGACCTGATCGCCGACCTGCGCCAGGCGCTGGAGGCTACGCTGGCCGCGTAAGCGGCCTCAGGCCGGCTGTCTCAGGGCGAGATTGAGCTGGTCGACGACCTCGGCCCAGTCGGCGTCGTCCAGCAGTTCGTCGCGCAGCAGCGTGGCCTGGGCGGGGGTCCAGAACGGTGCCTCGGCCAGCTCGACATCGTCGGGCAGCGGGGCGTGCGTGCCGATAAAGCTGCGGATGCTGGCTTCGTCGGAGGCCAGGCCGAGCTGGGCGAACAGTTCGGAAAACTGGTGGAAGGTCGATTCCATGGCGGTAGGCTCGATGTTGTTGGCCTGAGATAGTGTAGGGCAGGGGCCGGGCTGGTGCTGCCCAGGAAACAAAAACGGACGCTGCTGCGTCCGTTCTCGCGTGCGGGCGCCATGCGCTCAGGGCGTATCCGTGCTGGGCATCGCCTTGGCGCCCGCGGTGGGCCTGGCGGTCTGGGCGGCTTGGGCTGCCCGCGGCATCGCCCAGACCGACTCCGCCGGCCCACTGCGCGCGCGGCGCTGCGTGGCGCGGGCCAGGGCGACAAAGCCCGTGGCCAGCGCGATCGCGCCGATATCGAAGCCGGCGATGATCCAGTGCCCGCTGGGGATGCTGTGCAGCAGGTGGTCGCCGGTCAGGATCGCATTCGCCAGCGGCACCGTCAGCCACGCCAGCGCGGCGGCGTAGAGCAGTTCCACCGCGGCGCGCACCGGCGGGCGCAGCAGCGCCCAGGCACAGGCCAGGACAAACACCGTGAAATACGTGTAGCTCACCGCGCGCTCCGGCCACAGCAGCGCCGCCGGGAAGCACAGCGCCACGCCGATGCAGCAGCCGATGCACACGCCGACCGTGCCCTGCGCCAGCAGCCGGTGCACGCGAGGCTGCTCGGCCTGGCGCAGCTTGCGCCGTGACTCGATCCACAGCAGGTTGCCTGAATAGAACAGGAAGGCGCCGGCGAGCCCGGCCAGCAGGTAGACCAGCCGCACCGGCAGCTCGCCGAAAGTGCCGAAATGCAGTGCGTACAGCGCGCTGTAGAGCCCGTGGTTGCTGTCGCGCGTGCCGGCGGTCTGGTTGGCGGTCAGCTGGCCCGCGTTGGGCTCGCCGCTGGCGGCATGGATGCCGACCGAGCCCAGGTTGCCGAGTGCCTGCGTGCTGGTGCCGCGCACCTCCACCACGGCGTTGGCGTCGCCATAGCGCTGGAAGCGGAACGACTCGGGCGTGAATCGCTCGCCGCCGTGCTCGCGCGCGATCTGCATCAGCGTTGCCGTGGGCATGGTCGGCACCGCGCGGTTGGCCGCGGCCACTTCCGGCACGGCGGTGGTGGCGCGGGGCACCGCCTCGAACAGGCGGCCATCGAAGGTCAGTGTGTTGAACGCCATCATCAGCACCAGCGACAGGCAGAACAGCGCGCCGGTGATGGCAAAGACCAGGTGGAAAGGCAGGCTGAACAGGCCCAGCACATTGTGGGTGTCCATCCAGAAGCGCTTCAGGTTGCGCCCGGGGCGCACTGCAAACAGGTCCTTCTTCAGCCGTGGCAGGTGCAGCAGCACGCCCGATACCAGTGCCAGCCCGTACAGCACCGAGATCGCGCCCATGAAATAGATGCCGCCGACCGGGATCCCCAGCGAGTAGTGCAGGCTGTTCAGGAATGCCGACAGTTCGCCGATCACCTGGTCGCGCGAGGTGTCGCGCTGCATCGCGGCGCCGCCGGCCAGGCGGGCGTCGGTGGTCATCTGCCACTCGCCGGCCTGGTCCTGCCAGTAGGCCGCGATATTGGGCTCTCCCTCCGACGGCATGATCACGTATGAGCTGGCCGCGGCCTCGGGGTGGATCGCGACCAGCTTCTGCATGAAGCGGTCGACCGCGGCCGGGTCGGTACTGGCCTCGAACTGCGCATTGCCTTTCAGCCGCGACGGCGACTGCCAAACGTGCAGCTCATGGTGGAACACGGTGACCGCCCCGGCAAAGAAGGCGATAAACAGGGCCCAGCCGGCCATCAGGCCGACCCAGGTATGCAGCGTCTGGTACAGGCGCAGGGTTGCGGTTTTCATGATGGCGTTCTCAGGAGGCGGCCAGTGCCGTCGGCGCCAGCCTGGCCAGGCGCAGCAGCCAGAGCGCGCCGAAGCAGAGCAGGTTGGCGCCGCCCAGCCAGACCCAGGCAGTGCGGCTGGAACGGAACAGCAGGCTGGCGCTGATGATGGCCACCCACACCGGCAGGCAGGCCACCACGGCCGCGACGATGCCGGTTTCCCAGCCGCCCGGCAGCCACAGGATCAACAGCGTGCACAGCGCCACCGCCAGCGGCAGCCCGAGCAGCGCACCGGCAAGCCATTTGGTGCCCATTGCGGAGCGGTCTGCGCTCATGCCCGTTGCTCCCGTGCTGCCCGGCGCTTGCGCGCGGCATAGGTGGCGATAAAGGGCCATACCGACAGCGCGCAGGGCACGGTCACCAGGCTGGCGGCAATGGCTGCGGGCCAGCCATCGGTGTTGCTCCACAGCCAGGTGCTGACGACGACCAGGACCAGGCCCAGCCAGCCCAGCATACGCGGTTGCGTGACCCTGCCGGGCGGCAGCAGGACCTGGTTGGGCGCGGCCAGGTACAGGCACGCAGCCGCAGCCAGGCCAAGAAGGACGGCCAGAACTTGCATGGGGAAATGTCAGATAAACGAAACATTAATGGTAATGATTCGCATTTGAAGAGGCAAGCGCTAAGTAGACGTTGCGTCTCAGTGGGGATTCATCTGCACTTGGGGGAGGGACTTGCGCTGGCTGTGGCGACGAGTCGCAGGCGGCCCGCGCGGGTGGGGCCGGCCGGGCGCTTGCCGCCCGGCGCGCATTGCCGCGTTGTCTGCGGCCCGGGATCAGTGCGGGAACAGCGCCAGCAGGCCGTCCAGGCCGACGTGGTTGAACGCGACGCTGGCTTGCGTGCGCACCACCGGCTTGGCCCGGAATGCCACCGACAGGCCGGCCACGGCCATCATCTTCAGGTCGTTGGAGCCATCGCCCATGACGATGGCCTGGTCCGGCGTGGCTCCGATCCGGGCGCAGACTTCCTGCACGGTGCGGGCCTTGACGTCGGCGTTGACGATCTCGCCGACGACATTGCCGGTCAGCTTGCCGTCGACGATCTCCAGCGTATTGGCGCGGGTCACGTCGAGCTGGAGCCGTGCCTTGAGCTTCTCGGTGAAATGCACGAAGCCGCCCGACACCAGCAGCGTGCGCAGGCCCAGCGCCTGCACGGTCTGCAGCATGCGCTCGGCGCCCGGCGACAGCCGCAGGCGCTCTTCATAGACGCGGTCCAGCACGCTGGCGTCCAGGCCCTTGAGCAGGGCCACGCGGCGGCGCAGGCTTTCGTTGAAATCGGTGATCTCGCCGCGCATGGCGGCTTCGGTGATGGCCGAGACCTCGGCCTTGAGGCCGCAGAAATCTGCGATCTCGTCGATGCACTCGATCGTGATCAGGGTCGAGTCCATGTCCATCGCCACCAGGTGGAAGTCGGACAGCTTGCGCCCCGCGGGCACCACTGCCCAGTCGATCGCGCGCGGGCCGCAGAAATCGTCCAGCGCATCGCGCAGCGCCGGCGTCAGCGGCGCGCATTCCTCGGCGGCGGCGACGGTCTCGCTGCGCAGCACCAGTTCAGAGGCGCGGGCCAGGGTGCGGGCGGTGTCGAGGTCGGCTGGGGAAAGCGGGGCGGTGCTCTGGAGGATCAGGGGCATGGCGGATGAAGGTCGGGCGCTTGCCGCGCGGGGCTGCAACGCGGCAAAAGCGCTATTGTAGCCCCGCCGCAGCGCCCCGGGCGAGCCGCTCAGCGCTGCGCCATCACCATGTAGTCCACGGTCAGGCTGGACAGGGCGCGCACGCCGTTGATCAGCGCCGGCTCGTCCACATAGAACTCAGGCGAGTGGTTGGAAGGCGCCTTGGTCACATCCTGGCCCTTGGGCGTCACCCCGAGGTTGAAGAACAGGCCCGGGACCTTCTCCTGGTAGAACGAGAAGTCCTCCGACGCGGTCGCCTTGGGCGTGATCATCCAGTTGCCTTCGCCGGCCACGCGCTGCAGCGTGGGCGCCATCTTCTCGGTCAGGGCCGGCTGGTTGATGGTGGCGTTGTACAACTCCACCACGCGGAAGCTGGCCTCGGCGCCGGCGCTGGTGGCGATGGCCTCGGTGGTGCGCTTCATGCGGGCATGGATGTCCTTCTTCATGCCTTCGTCATAGGTGCGCACGGTGCCCATCATCTCGACCTTCTCCGGCACGATGTTCATGCGGTTGCCGCCGTGGATGGTGCCCACGGTAATCACCGACGGCTCCAGCATGGCGTTGACCTGGCGGCTCTGGATGGTCTGCAGGCCCATCACGATCTGCGACGCCACCACGATCGGGTCGATCCCGCCCCACGGCCGCGCGCCGTGGGTCTGGCGGCCCTTGACGTCGATCCAGAACTGGTCGGCCGCCGCCATCGAGGGGCCGCTGCGCCAGCCCAGCTTGCCCGATTCGATGCCGCTGCTCACGTGCAGGCCGAAGATCGCATCGACCTTGGGATTGTCCAGCACGCCCTCGGACACCATCTGCTTGGCGCCCCAGGTGTTGGAGCCATTCGGTTCGAAGTCGGCCGGGCTTTCCTCGGCCGGCTGGAAGATGAACTTGACCGTGCCGGGCAGCTGGTCCTTCATGCCGGCCAGCACCTCGGCGGTGGCCATCAAAATCGCCACGTGCGTGTCATGGCCGCAGGCGTGCATCACGTCCACTTCCTTGCCCAGGTACTGGCCCTTGGCCTTCGACGCGAACGGCACGTCCACGCGTTCCTTGACCGGCAGCGCATCCATGTCGGCGCGCAGCGCCACTACCGGGCCGGGCTTGCCGCCCTTGAGCACGCCGACCACGCCGGTCTTGGCCACGCCCGTCTTCACTTCCATGCCGAGCTTGCGCAGCTGGTCGGCCACGAGCTTGGCGGTGCGCGTCTCGTAGTTGCCCAGTTCCGGATGCTGGTGGATATCGCGGCGCCACGCGATGAGTTGTTTCTCGACGGCCTTGGCGCGGGTTTCGATCTGGGCGTGCAGGGTTTCGGCGCCTTGCGTCTGGGCCTGCGCGGTGTTGCAGAGCAGGCCGGTGGCGAGCGCCAGGGTGGCGAGCGCGAAGCGGGTGGTGGGACGGGATGCGGAATCACGGACAGCCATGCAAGGTCTCCTTCGTTGTTGTTGGTGTGATGCAGGCGGTGTGGCGGCGCGCGGCAAGTGCAAAGCGCCGGGAAAAGCGGATTGGTTGCTCCCCTCTCCCGCAAGCGGGAGAGGGGAGCAAAGCTCTGGCATGCCCGGCAGTCAGCTCACGCGCAAGCTGTCGACCACCTTGTGCAGGAACGCCTCGCAAGCAGCCAACTGCTCCAGCGCAACAAACTCATCCGGCTTGTGCGCCTGCTGGATATCGCCAGGCCCGCACACCACGGCCGGAATGCCGGCGCGCTGGAACAGGCCGGCCTCGGTGCCGTAGGCCACCTTGTTGGTGTCGCGGTCGGCGGTCAGCGCGCGCACCAGCTGCGTGATGGCTTCCTGTTCGGCCACGTCCAGCGACGGCGCGGCGGCGATCTTGCTCAGCGTCAGGCCGGCGTCGGCATGCTCGGCGCGCATCTTCGGCAGCAGCACGTCGTTGGCGTAGGCCTGGATGCGGGCGTAGATGGCTTCGGGATCCACGCCGGGCAGGTTGCGGAACTCGAACACGAACTCGCACAGTGCCGGGATGGTGTTCAGCGCGATGCCGCCCTGGATGGTGCCGGTCTGCGCGGTGGTGTAGGGCACGTCGAAGGCCTGGTCGTAGGGGCCGTTGGCCTTGAACTCATCGGCGATGTCGCGGATGAAGCAGATCAGGCGCGCGGCGTATTCGATCGCATTGACGCCGCGCGGCGTCAGCGACGAGTGCGCGGCCTGGCCCCTGACGCAGCAACGGTAGGCGTTGATGCCCTTGTGCGCCACGATCACGCGCATGCTGGTGGGTTCGCCGACGATGCAGCCGCCGGGCGTCACGCCGCGGTCGCGCAGTTCGGCCAGCAGGTAGGGCGCGCCCATGCAGCCGATCTCTTCGTCGAAGGACAGCGCGTAGTGGACCGGCTCGCGCAGCCTGGCCTGCAGGATGGCCGGCAGCAGCGACAGGCTGGTGCCGATAAAGCCTTTCATGTCGCAGGTGCCGCGGCCGTAGAGCTTGCCGTCGCGCACCACCGGCTTGAACGGGTCGGTGGTCCAGTCCTGGCCGTCCACCGGCACCACGTCGGTATGGCCGGAGAGCACGATGCCGCCGTTGGTATTGCCGTCGGCGGCGGGCACGGTGACGAACAGGTTGGCCTTGTCCTGCTGCGGGTTGTAGCTCAGATGCGGCTTCAGCCCCTTGGCCAGGAAATGGTCGCGCACCGACTCGATCAGGCCCAGGTTGGAGTTGCGGCTGGTGGTGTCGTACGCGACCAGCCGCTGGGTCCATTCAAGCGCGCTGCCGCGCGCGGCGGTTTCGGTGACGGGCTGACGGGAAGAAGCGGCTTGGGCGGGCATGGGGGCGTTATCGCTAACTTGTTAAGGAATCGATGCTACACCCGGCCGCGCGCCGCGTCCATGCAGGATACGCATGACCCCTACGCCAGTTGCCGCAACGTATGCTTGATGGTCTGCGCGCGGATCGCCACGTCCGGCATCTTGGCCTCGATGCGCAGCTTGTCCTGCCCGGCCAGCTTGATATGGCGGTTCTTCTGCACCAGGTCGATGATGCGCATCGCGTCGATCGGCGGGTTGGGCACGAACTGCACGCTGATGGTGGCCTCGCCCGCGTCGATCTTGCGCACGCCCAGCGGTGCCGCGGCGATGCGCAGCCGGTGGGTCTCGACCAGCGCCTGCGCCTGCGCCGGCAGTCGGCCGAAGCGGTCGATCAGCTCTTCCTGGATATCGTCCACGCGCTCGGCGGTCTCGCAGTTGGCCAGTCGCTTGTACAGCGACAGCCGCTCGTGCACGTCGGCGCAGTAGTCGTTGGGCAGCAGCGCCGGCGTGCCCAGGTTGATCTCGGTGGTCGCGGCCAGCGGCGCCATCAGGTCGGGTTCCTTGCCGGCCTTGAGCGCCTTGACCGCGGCGTTGAGCATGTCAGTGTAGAGCTGGAAGCCGATCTCGTGGATCTCGCCCGACTGCTTGTCGCCCAGCACCTCGCCCGCGCCGCGGATTTCCAGGTCATGCATGGCCAGGTAGAAGCCCGAGCCCAGTTCCTCCATCTGCTGGATCGCTTCGAGCCGGCGCTGCGCCTGCTTGGTCAGGCCCTCGACATCATGCACCAGCAGGTAGGCATAGGCCTGGTGGTGCGAGCGCCCGACCCGGCCGCGCAGCTGGTGCAGCTGCGCCAGGCCGAACTTGTCCGAGCGGTGGATCAGGATGGTGTTGGCGGTCGGCACGTCGATGCCGGTCTCGATGATGGTGGTGCACAGCAGGATGTTGTCGCGGCGCGCGACGAAGTCGCGCATCACGCGCTCCAGCTCGCGCTCATGCATCTGGCCGTGCGCGACGGCAATGCGCGCTTCGGGCACCAGCTCGGCCAGCCGCGCGCGCTTGTTCTCGATGGTCTCGACCTCGTTGTGCAGGAAGTAGACCTGGCCGCCGCGCTTGAGCTCGCGCAGGATGGCCTCGCGGATCACGCCGTCTTCCTCGCGCCGCACGAAGGTCTTGATCGCCAGCCGCTTCTGCGGCGCGGTCGCGATCACCGAGAAGTCGCGCAGGCCTTCCAGCGCCATGCCCAGCGTGCGCGGGATCGGCGTGGCGGTCAGGGTCAGCACGTCGACCTCGGCGCGCAGGGTCTTCAGCGCCTCCTTCTGGCGCACGCCGAAGCGGTGTTCCTCGTCGATGATGACCAGCCCCAGGCGCTCGAACCTGACCTGGTCGGACAGGATCTTGTGGGTGCCGATGACGATGTCGACGGTGCCTTCGTTGATCTGCCTGATGGCCGCGTCGATTTCCTTCTTGGTCTTGAAGCGCGACAGCTCGACGATGCGCACCGGCCATTCGGCGAAGCGGTCGGACAGCGTCTGGAAGTGCTGCTCGGCCAGCAGCGTGGTCGGCGCCAGCATCGCCACCTGCTTGCCGCCCAGCACCGCGACAAAGGCCGCGCGCAGCGCCACCTCGGTCTTGCCGAAGCCCACGTCGCCGCACACCAGCCGGTCCATCGGCTTGCCCGAGGTCATGTCGGCGATCACCGCGGCAATCGCGGCGGCCTGGTCCGGCGTTTCCTCGAAGCCGAAGCTTTCGGCGAAGGTCTCGTAGTCCTTGGGCGAGAGCGGGAAGGCAAAGCCCTCGCGCGCGGCGCGGCGCGCGTACAGGTTGAGCAGCTCGGCGGCGGTGTCGCGGATCTGCTGGGCTGCCTTGCGCTTGGCCTTGTCCCACTGGCCCGAGCCCAGGTGGTGCAGCGGCGCGGTATCGGGATCGGCGCCGGAATAGCGCGAGATTACATGCAACTGGTGCACCGGCACATACAGCTTGCTGCCCTTGTCGTAGTCCAGGTGCAGGAATTCCTCGTCGCCCTGGCCCATGTCGAGCGTGACCAGGCCCTGATAGCGGCCGATGCCGTGCTCGCTGTGCACCACCGGGTCGCCGATCTTCAACTCGGCCAGGTCGCGCACCATCGAGTCGACGGCGGAGGCCTGCTCCTGCTTGCGGCGGCCGGTGCGGCGCGCGGTGCCGGCGTACAGCTCGGCCTCGGTGACAAAGGCGATCTGCCCCTGCGGCAGCGCAAAGCCGCTCTGCAGCGGCGCCACCGCGATCGAGAAATGCGCTTCGCCGGCCAGGAACGCGGCAAAGTCGTCCACCGGCTGCGGGCGCAGGCCGCTTTCGGCAAAGAGCTGCAGCAGGGTCTCGCGCCGCCCGGCCGAGTCGGCGCACATCAGCACGCGGGTCTGCTGGTCGAGCAGCAGCGCTTCCAGGTTGACCAGCGGATCATCGGCGCGGCGGTTCACCGCGACGTCGGGCAGGATGGCCGAGAACGCGGCCTGGTCCGCGTTCGCTTCGGCCTGCAGCACCAGGCGCGCCATCGGCTTGGCGGCGACGAAGAACTGCTCCTCGGACAGGAACAGGTCCGCTGGCGGCAGCAGCGGGCGCTCGCGGTCGTGCCGCATGAAGTTGTAGCGCTGCGTGGTGTCGGCCCAGAAGCGGCGGATGGCCTCGTCGACATTGCCGGCGAACGCGAGCTGCGTATCGGCGGGCAGGTAGTCGAACACGGTCGCGCTCTGCTCGAAGAACAGCGGCAGGTAGTACTCGATGCCGGCCGACGGCACGCCGTTGCCGATGTCCTTGTAGATCGGCGACTTGGTTGGGTCGCCTTCGAACAGCTCGCGCCAGCGGCCGCGGAAGGCGGTGCGCGCGGCTTCGTCGAGCGGGAACTCGCGCCCGGGCAGCAGCCGCACCTCCTTGACCGGGTACAGGCTGCGCTGGGTGTCGGGGTCGAAGGCGCGGATGGTCTCGATCTCGTCGCCGAACAGGTCGATCCGGTACGGCAGCGCCGAGCCCATCGGGTACAGGTCGATCAGGCCGCCGCGCACGCTGTATTCGCCGGGGCGCATCACCGCGCTGACGTGCTCGTAGCCGGCCAGCGTGAACTGGGCCTTGAGCGCCGCTTCATCCAGCCGCTCGCCCTGCTTGAAGAAGAAGGTGTAGGCGGCCAGGAACGCGGGCGGCGCCAGCCGGTACAGCGCGGTGGTGGCCGGCACCAGCATCACGTCGCATTGCCCGGTCTGGATGTCGTGCAGCGTGGCCAGGCGCTCTGATACCAGGTCCTGGTGCGGCGAGAAGCTGTCGTAGGGCAGGGTTTCCCAGTCGGGCAGCAGGCGCACGCGCAGTTCGGGCGCGAACCAGGGGATTTCCTCGGCCAGGCGCTGGGCATCGACCGCGTGGGAGCAGACTACGGCCAGCATCGGCGCGCGCTCGCGGTGCTGCCGAGCGTACGCGGCCACAGCCAGCGCATCGGCCGAGCCGCGCAGGCCCGCCACGCTGTGGCGCAGCCCCGGCTTGACCAGCGGCAGGTTGACAAAGGGGAAGGCGGGCTTGGCGTCAGGCATGTCGGCAGCGGGGCGTTCAAAACGACGACACCCCGCCGGCATTGCGGGCGGGGGTCGGGGCAGGGGACCTCAACGGCCCGTGGCGCCTGCCGGGCACGCGTCAATGCGGAATGGCGCGGCATGGCGACGGGCAAGGGCCGTATTATAGAATGCGCACCGGTTGTCCCGCTGGCCATGCCGGCCAGCAGGCGCCCGCGCCTCTTTCACTCAACGCCGATCCTGTGCCCGCTCGCCGCTTTGCCCTGATTCCCTGTGCCGGTACCGGCAGCCGCGCCGGCGGCGCCGTTCCCAAGCAATACCAGACCGTGGCCGGCCGGCCGATGATCTGGTACGCGCTGGCGGCGTTCTCGGCGTGCGACGCCATCAACGCCACCGCGCTGGTGCTGGCGCCCGACGACATGCCGCTGGAATCGCGCTTCGGCGCGGCCGCCTTTGCCGGGCTGCGCTTCGATACCGCCTTTGTCGGCGGCGAGACCCGCCATGCCTCGGTGCTGGCCGGGCTGCACCACCTGGCGCAGCTGGGCGCGACCGACAGCGACTGGGTGCTGGTGCACGATGCCGCGCGCCCGGGCCTGACCCCGGCAATGATCCATGCGCTGGTGCGCGCGGTGGAAAGCGACGGCGACGACGACCCGGACGCCGCCATCGGCGGCATCCTGGCGGTGCCGGTGCCCGACACGCTCAAGCGCGCCCAGGACGACGCCCGTATCGGCGCCACGGTGCCGCGCGAGGGCCTGTGGCAGGCGCAGACGCCGCAGATGTTCCGCCTGGGCGTGCTGCGCCAGGCGCTGCAGGACGCCATGGCGGCCGGCGCGGTGGTGACCGACGAGGCCAGCGCGATCGAGCGTCTGGGGCTGCATCCGCGGCTGGTCAACGGCTCGCTGCGCAATTTCAAGGTGACCTACCCGGAGGACTTCGCACTGGCCGAAGTGCTGCTGGGCAACGATGGCAAAGGAGCCTGACCGCATGATGCCTTTCGATATCCGGGTGGGACAGGGCTATGACGTCCACGCGCTGGTGCCCGGCCGCAAGCTGATCCTGGGCGGGGTCGAGATTCCGCACGACTGCGGCCTGCTGGGCCATTCCGATGCGGATGCGCTGCTGCACGCAGTCACCGACGCGCTCTTCGGCGCGGCCGCGCTGGGCGATATCGGCCGCCATTTCCCCGACACCGACGCGCAGTTCGCCGGCGCCGACAGCCGCGTGCTGCTGCGCGAGGCCGCGCGCCGCGTGCGCGAGGCGGGCTATGAAATCGGCAATGTCGATGCCACCGTGATCGCGCAGGCGCCCAAGCTGGCGCCGCATATCGGGGCGATGGTGGCGAACCTGGCGGAGGACCTGGGGATTGCGCGCGGGCGTTGCAACGTCAAGGCCAAGACCAACGAGAAGCTGGGCTTCGAAGGGCGCCAGGAGGGCATCGTGGCGCAGGCCGCGGTGCTGCTCTGGCGCGCCTCGGTGGGCGACGCGCAGGACTGATCAGGGGCGCGCCGCGTCTGGCGCCGTGGCGTTTTCCGGCGGGATGGCGTAGGTATAGTCGATCAGGCGGGCCATTGCGCCGGTGCGCGCACCGGCTTCGGTGCGCTTGGTGAATCCCATCTGCTGGCACAGCCGGATGGCCGATGCCATTTCCGGCATGGTGCGCACCACCAGCGTTGACGCGCCGATATCGCGCGCGCGCTGGATGCAGATCTGCATCAGCGTGCGGCCCAGGCCCAGGCCGCGCGCCTGCGGGCTGACCGACAGCAGCCGGGCTTCCGGCTGGGTCAGGGTGATGGTGCTGCCGTCCAGTGCCGGCAGCGTGGCGCCCGGATGGCAGAACAGCACGGCGCCCATGATGCCGTGATCGGTCTCCGCCACCCACCATTCCATATCCGGATGGCTGGTCGCCAGCACTGCCTGCATGCCGCGCTGGAACGACGCGCGGCAGTCTTCCATGATGGCCAGCTCATATTGCCCGTAGGCTTGTTGCGTGACGGCGGCGATGTCGCCCCAGTCATGCACCGCCGCGAGGCGGTAGTGGAAACGGGGAGAAGTCGGCGAAGGCAGGGTCATGGCAGCCTGAAAGTGCGTGTCCTGCCTGGATTGTAGGCCGATCCCCGCACCTGTGCAGCCCTGGCGCGGGGCGGTTGCAGGATGGGAACAGCCGGCAACTCCTGATGGGAAGCTGCCGGCTGCTGTGCTACGGCGCCCGTGGCAGGGCGCCGCGGAGGGCGCGGGGGCGCGCTGTGGCGGGGCTTATTGCGCGGCGATCACGTTGGCGGCGGCCACGATCACGGCGGCAATGCGGCCGACATCGCGCAGTTGCTGCGCGGTCATGCCCTGTTCATTCTTCAGCAGCTGGTAGTGCGACTTCACGCAGAAGTGGCACTTGCCCACGATCGAGGCGGCCAGTGCGTACATCTCGAAACGGCGCTTGTCCACGCCGCCATGGGTGGCATAGGCGTTCATGCGCAGGCCGGCCGGCTGGCTGGCCAGGTCGGGATCGTCGGCCATTTCGACGTACGGGTACCAGGTGTTGTTCATGCCCATCAGCGCGGCCGCGGTCAGCGCGCCGTTGGTTTCCTCGGGCGACAGCACGCCGGCGTTGCGGATGGCATCCACCAGCACCTTGCTCTGCGCCGCAAATGCCGCCGCCAGTGCCACACCGACCGCATCGTTGCCTTCCAGCGAAGAGCGCGCGATGGTGCCGTCCACGTTCAGGCGGATGTCCTTGGCGTAATCGGGGATGAGATTCTTAATCGTGGTGATGAATTCCATTTATTTCTCCTATCGATACGGGCCCAAAAAACCCGCGCAAGCGGGTTTTGATGCGGAGGGCAGCGCCCTCCGCGAATCGCCAAGGTGTGTCTGGCGACTGATAGCAAATTACAGCGTGGCGCCACCAACGGCACGGTTGCACGGGCACAGCTCGTCCGTTTGCAGACCGTCCAGGATACGCAGGACTTCTTCCGGGTTGCGGCCCACGTTCAGGTTGTTCACCGACACATGCTGGATCACGTTGTCCGGGTCGACGATGAAGGTCGCGCGCAGGGCAACGCCGGCAGCGTGGTCACGCACGCCCAGCTGGTCGATCAGCGAACCGGTCACGTCGGCGAACTGCCACTGGTTCAGCTTGTTCAGGTCCTTGTGTTCGCGGCGCCATGCCAGCTTGACGAATTCGTTGTCGGTCGAGCCGCCCAGCACGATCGCGTCGCGGTCGGCGAAGTCGCCGTTCAGCTTGGCGAAGGCAACGATTTCGGTCGGGCAGACGAAGGTGAAGTCCTTCGGGTAGAAGTAGATGATCTTCCACTTGCCTTCGAACGACTTTTCGGTGATGTCTTCGAAAGCCGACTGGCCGTTCTCTTCATGATTGTTGAAACCCGGCTTGACACCGACGACGTGGAAGGCTTCGAGCTTGTCACCAACGGTCTTCATAGACTATCTCCTGATACGGTTGCAATGAGAGCGGTGCTGCTGCCGCGCGGCTGGCGTGGGCCGGCTACGCGGCTTACCGCGACAAAACGTGATTATGCGTCATCACCAGGTGCCGGGCTAATTGATATTCTCAAAGAGCCCGATAGGCAAGCCATGTGACGCCTGGAGCGAATCCCGGCATGGGAAGCCGCGGCATCAGCCAGGCGGCTTCGATGCGGAAGGGCAAGTATGCCATGCGCGCTGGGCCCGCTTATGGCAAGTTGGTGACGATTGCGGCGAGTTCAACCCGCCGGGTTCAGGCCGGATGCATGACGGGCTCCACTCGTTGCGCCCGGAAGATCACCAGCGTGGCAACCAGTCCGCACAGCGCGGCGAACATCAGCCACAGCCCCGGCGCCGCCTTGTTGCCGGTGGCGTGGATCAGCCAGGTCGAGATTGCCGGAGTGAAGCCGCCGAACAGCGCCGTGGCCAGGCTGTAGGCCAGCGAGAAGCCGGTGGTGCGCACCGCGGGCGGCATGATCTCGGTCAGCGCCACCACCATGGCGCCGTTATAACTGCCGTACAGGAACGACAGCCACAGCTCCACCATCAGCAGCCGCGAGAACGACGGCTCGGCCACCAGCCATGACACGGCGGGGTACGCGGTCAGCAGCGTTGCCACGGTGAAGAACACCAGCAGTGGCTTGCGTCCGATGCGGTCCGACAGCGCGCCCATCAGCGGCAGCCAGATGAAGTTGGACAGGCCCACGCACATGGTGACGATCAGGTTGTCGGTGTCGTCCAGCTTCAGCACGGTCTTGCCGAAGGTCGGCGTGTATGCGGTGATCATGTAGAACGACACCGTGGTCATCACCACCATCATGCAGCCGGCCAGGATGATGCGCCAGTTGTCCAGCATCGAGCGGTAGATCTCGTCGATGGCGGGCCCGGCACGCAGGCAATCAGCAACGTGCCCATGGCCATCAGCGCCAGCGTCATGATCAGGCCCTTGCGGCGGCCATGGCGGTCGATGTAGGCGCCCAGCACGATCGCACCCAGCGGCCGCATCAGGAAACCCGCGCCAAAGGTGGCGAGCGAAAGCATCAGCGAGGCGAACTCGTTGCCGCTGGGAAAGAAGGTCCTGGCGATGGCGGCCGCGTAGAAGCCGTACACCATGAAGTCATACATTTCCAGGAAGTTGCCGCTGACGACGCGGAACACGGTGCGGAACCCGTGCTGCCCGGCGGGGGTAGCTGCGGAGGTATCTGACATGGCTGTCTCTCAGGCACCGCCGGCGGTCCCGGCGGCATGATGGTTCGGAGAAGTCAGCCAGGCGTGCGCGGGTCACGCCGTGTGGGAAGGATTTCGCCGCGCGCCTGATGACGGGCGCCAGTGTGCGCCGCGACCCTGTCATTGCCCTGACGAATGCCTTTCAGAAGGCTATCAAATGCTGTCGAAAACCTGTCAATGCGCCGCGGATGGCGCTCAGGCCGCGCTCAGCTGACGCTCAGGCGCGCCGGAAGCAGGCGCTGACCACCAGCCCCGTGGCCGGGGCGGGGCGGTTGGCCAGCAGCAGCCGGCCGCCGTTGCGCTGCATGATGCGGTTGACGATGGACATGCCCAGCCCGGCGCCCTTGGCCTCGCTGCGCGCGGCGTCGAGCCGGTAGAAGGGCCGCGTCAGCAGCGACAGCTGGCCGTCGGGCACGCCGTTGCCGTGGTCGGCCACGGTCAGCACGGCTTCCTTGTCGTCCACGCGCGTCGAGATCTCGACCACGGCCATGCCGCTTTGCTCGTCCTTGGCATAGCGGCGCGCGTTCTCGACCAGGTTGTCCAGGATGCGCTGCACTTCCATGCGGTTGGCCACGGCCATCACCGGCTCATTGGCGCGCACGTGCACGCGCACGTCGTCGTGCGCGGCGTAGACGCCCACGGCATCGTGCACCAGCGCCGACAGGTCAACCGGTTCCACGGTTTCCAGCGGCGGGCGCGCGTAGTTGAGGAACTGTCCGATGATAGCGTCCATCTGCTCGATGTCGGCGATCATGGCGTCGCGCGTGGGGGTGTCCATCGGCGACATCTCGGTTTCCAGGCGCAGGCGCGTCAGCGGCGTGCGCAGGTCGTGCGAGATGCCGGCCAGCATCACCACGCGGTCGTCGTCGAGCTGGCGCAGGTCGCGCACCATCTGGTTGAAGCTGTGGTTGGCCAGCGCCACCTCACTGGCGCCGTGCTCGGGCAGCGGCGGCGGGTCGCCGCCGGCGCCGATCGCGCGGGCGGCGTTGGCCAGCCGCTTGAGCGGGTAGTTGACGCGCGCGGTGATAAAGGCCGCGCCGATGATCGACAGCAGCAGCGCGGCAATACTCCACCACAGCCACTGGATGCCGGGCACGCGCTCGAAGCGCTCGGGGCTGATCGCCACCCAGTAGTCGTCGCCCTCGATCTCGAAGCTGACCCACACGCCGGGAATGTCGTTGACGGTGGTGGCCAGCACCGTGTCCTCGCCCAGGCGGCTGCGGATCTCCTGCTGCACCAGGGTGGTCAGGAACGGGTTGGCGGTGGGCGCGGCGAAGTCGTCGTCCTTCTCGCGCGGATAGACCTTGATGCCTTCGTTCTGCACCAGGTCGAGCAGCAGGAAGCGCCGCCGCGCGGGGTCGGAATAGAGCAGCGCGGCGCGCGTGAGCTTGACCACGCTGACCACCTGCATGGCGATCTGCTGCGCGCGCGGGGCGCGTTCGAACAGCCGGTAGCTCTGGAACCAGATGCCCAGCGAAATCGCCAGCAGCAGGGCGATAAGCATGAAGGTTCGCCAGAACAGCGAACCAAAGAACCGCGTTGCGGTTCTGCCGATAACGGTCGCCACGATGGGAACAGCGGCCGTAATCGGTTACTTCACGCCATCGGGGATGAAGACGTAGCCCAGGCCCCACACCGTCTGGATAAAACGGGGGTTGCTCGGGTCCGGCTCGATCAGCTTGCGCAGGCGCGAGATCTGCACGTCCAGGCTGCGGTCGAAGACTTCATATTCACGGCCGCGCGCCATTTCCATCAGCTTCTCGCGCGACAGCGGCTGGCGCGGATGGCGGGCGAACACCTTGAGGACCGAGAACTCGCCGGTGGTCAGCGTGATTTCCTCGTCGTTCTTGGTCAGCGTGCGCGTGGCCAGGTTCAGCACGAAGTCGCCGAAGGCGAAGGTCTCGGGCGTTTCCGACGGGGCGCCGGGCACTTCGGCCGGGCCCTTGCGGCGCAGCACCGCGTGGATGCGCGCAATCAGTTCGCGCGGGTTGAAGGGTTTGGGCAGGTAGTCGTCGGCGCCCATCTCCAGGCCGACGATGCGGTCCACGTCCTCGCCCTTGGCGGTGAGCATGATGATCGGGGTCTGGTCATTGGCCCCGCGCAGCCGGCGGCAGATCGACAGGCCGTCTTCACCCGGCATCATCAGGTCCAGCACCAGCAGGTCGAAACGCTCGCGCAGCCAGAGCTTGTTCATCGCGGTGGCGTTTTCCGCCACCAACACGGTGAAACCCTGTTCGCCCAGATAGCGGCGCAGCAAATCGCGCAGACGCGGGTCATCGTCGACGACAAGAATCTTGTGGCTGGTATTTTCCATGGCGGTATCTTAGCGACTATCGCTTTCGCTCAAAATGGCTTAACAAAACGTTACATACTTTACCCCGTGGTATGGCAGTGTGCACCAATCGTGCGATTACACTGCGCAATCCGTCTTTTTGGGCGCCATGCGCGGCAGATTTCCACGCATTTGCACCAGACGAGCCACTGCCTCGCCCAGCCTGCCTCGCCCGCGCTGGCGCGATGCTTGCAGAGGGTGCGGCGCCGGACGGGGTACCGGAATTCCCGGCTTCAGGGCAGTCCGTCCAGTCTGTCCAAAGACTGCTTTTTCCCGAAGCCAAAGATCGCCATTATCAATGAAAGTGAACCGAACCCGGCACGGGCATCCGCAGCATGGTATCGCCGGCGCCTGCCTTGCGCTGGCGCTGGCCGTGCTGGCGCTGTGCATTCCGGCCGGGACGGTGCAGGCGCAATCGGCCGGCATGGCCAACCTGCTCAAGCGCCACCCGTCGACCCAGGCCAGCGATCCCGGCAACAGCCAGCGCGAGGCGCGGGCCCGTGCCGAGCGCCATCGCGCCGAGCAGCGCGACGCCGAGCGCCGGCGCGGTGACGAACGCGGCGGCTCGCGCCTGTCGCCGGACGAGCGCCGCAAGCTGCGCAAGAACCTTTACGACTTCGGGCGCGATATCTACCAGGGCGGCTGATCCGTTCTTATCGTGCCGCGCCCTCCATGGTACGCCACTGTGGCGCTTAGCCGCGCGGCTGGAAGTGCCGCAGGAAATCCACGAAGACCTCCGCCGCCAGCTGGGCATCCTCCGCCGTGATGGTTTCCAGCGGGTTGTGGCTGATGCCGCCGTTGCCGCAACGCACGAACAGCATGGCCACGTCGGTGATGCGCTGCATCATCATGGCGTCGTGGCCGGCGCCGGAGGGCAGCTCGAAGGCCTGCAGCCCGCGCTTCTTCAGCACCGCCCCGAACTGGTCCATCAGCCAGCGCGCGCACGGCGCGTTGTTGACCGGCGGCACGCGCTCCACCTGGGCGGCCAGCCCGCGCCGTTCCGCGATCTGGCCGATGCCGGCCACGATGTCGGCGATGGCGGCCTCGCGGATGCTATCCTCGCCGGCGCGAATATCCATCGAGAAGGTGCAGGCCGCCGGGATGACATTGCTCGACCCGTTGGGCACCTGCAGCTGACCCACCGTACCGACCAGCGTCGGCGCCGCCGTGCAGCGCTGCTCCACCAGCAGGATCATCTCCGCCGCGCCCGCGGCGGCGTCGCGGCGCATGCCCATCGGCGTGGTGCCGGCGTGGCTGGCCAGGCCTTCGACCCGCACCGCAAAGCGGCTGCTGCCCGCGATCTGGGTGACCACGCCCAGCGGCAGGCCGTGGTGCAGCAGCACCGGGCCCTGCTCGATATGCACTTCGACAAAGCCCAGCAGCGACGCCGGATCGACCGCGGCGGCGCGCAGGGCCTGCAGATCGCCCGCGCCGGGCAGGTCCGATGCCGCCAGCGCCTCGCGCAGCGTGATGCCGTCCGCGTCCTGGCGCTCCAGCAGGGTGGGATCGAAGCGGCCCGCCAACACGCTGCTGGCCAGGAAGCTGGTCTTGAAGCGCAGGCCTTCCTCTTCGGCGAACCCCACCACTTCAAAGTGATAGGGCAGGCGGATGCCGGCCTGGTTGAGCGCGCCGACCACGGCGATCGGCAGCACGATGCCAAGCCGTCCGTCATAGCGCCCGCCATTGCGCACGGTGTCGAAGTGCGAGCCGGTCATCAGCACGCGCGCGTCGGGCACGGCCGGGTCGGCCGCATAGCGGCCGATGACGTTGCCGATGGCGTCGATCCGCACCTGCATGCCGGCCGCCTCCATCCACTGCGCAAGCCGGGCCTGCGCGGCGCGGTGGGCCGGGGTCAGGTAGGCGCAGGTGAGGCCGCCTTCCATGTCGGAGAAACTGGCGAGCTGGTCGGCGTGGGCAAGGATGGTGTCGCCGAGGGAGGCGGATGTCTGCGTCATGGCGGTACGGCTTGGCGGGTCGGACAGAAAAGAGAGCAGGACGCTAGCTGTTGCGCACCCAGGTCTTCCAGGCAATCCACAGCTTGCGCAGCGGGGTCAGCGCGATGCGCTGGTTCAGCACCTGGAACTGGCTGGCTTCCAGTTCGTCGAGCAGCGCGTGGTAGATCGCGCCCATCAGCAGGCCGGCACGCTGGGCGCGGCGGTCCTGCTTCGGCAGCAGCGCCAGTGCCTCATGGTACAGCGCGCGGGCACGGCCGGCGTGGTACTGCATCAGCGCGACAAAGCGCTCGGAATGCTGACCCTTCAGGATCTCGGATGCAGGCACCTGGAACTGCTGCAGGGTATTGACCGGCAGGTAGATGCGCCCGCGCCGCGCGTCCTCGCCGACGTCGCGCAGGATATTGACCAGTTGCAGCGACTGGCCAAGCCTCTCGGCAAACACCAGCGTCTGCGGGTCGGTATAGCCGAACAGCCGCGCGCTGAGCGTGCCGACCACGCCGGCCACGCAATGGCAGTAGCGGGCCAGCCCGGGCTCGTCCAGGTAGCGGGTCTGGGTCAGGTCCATTTCCATGCCTTCCAGCACTTCGGACATCTCGCCCTGGGGCAGGCCGGCGCTGCGCACATGCGGCTGCAGGGCCTTGGTGGTCGGGTGGGTCGGCTCGCCCTCGAACAGGCGGCGCAGTTCGGCGCGCCACCAGTCCAGCTGCTGGTGGGCCAGGCCTGCGTCATGGCTGTCGTCGACCACGTCGTCGACTTCGCGGCACCAGGCGTACAGCGCGGTGATGGCGCGGCGGCGCTCGGCCGGCAGGAACAGGAAGCTGTAATAGAAGCTCGAGCCGCTCTGGGCGACTTTCTCTTGGCAATACTGATCGGGCGTCACGCCGGTCTCGGGTCGAAGATGTGGGGGGAAGCGCCAGCGGCGCGGCGGATTGTAGCATCGCGCCGGGCAGGGTATGGTCGCGCATGCCGAAGCCTGTCGGCGCAGTTCACCAGCCCGGAACGGCAACTGAGTCTTCATTCCAGCGGTTTCGTCGCCTGCCGTTTGACGCACCCGGGGGTCGTCGTTATATTACTGACCGGAAAGTTATTTATTGCCGATGCCGGCTGCGCGCGGCCATTCCGCGCGCCCCGACGACTTCCCGGGCGCAGGGGATTTGCGGTCACCGGCCAGTCTTGTCAGTTGTTCCATCCGACTCGTTGCCTACCGATGCCAGTGCTTTGCCAAGTGCCGGAAGTTGCGGCTGCAGATTCTCCTGTTGTTACGATGCCGCCGCGCCACCTCGGTCGAGGCGTGACCGTAGCCGCACTTTTGATGGCCAGCCTGCTGGCCCTGACCGGCTGCGGCAAGAAGGCCGAGCCGGCGCCGGAGGTGCGCCCGGTGCGCCTGATGCAGCTGAGCCCGCACAACGGCAAGACCGCCTTCGAGTTCTCCGGCGACGTGCGCCCGCGCGTGGAGTCGCGGCTGGGCTTCCGCGTCGGGGGCAAGATCGCCGCCAGGCTGGTGGATGTGGGCGCGGTGGTCAGCAAGGGCCAGCCGCTGGCGCGCCTGGATCCCACCGACCTGTCGCTGGCCGAGGCCGGCTCACGCGCCCAGTTCGAGGCCGCGAAGACTGACCGCGACCTGGCCGCCGCCGACCTGAAGCGCTACAACGACCTGTTCGCCAAGGGCTTCATCAGCGCTGCCGAGCAGCACCGGCGCCAGGCCAACTATGACGCCGCCGAATCGCGGCTGCGCCAGGCCCAGGCCGGGCTGCGCAGCCAGTCCAACCAGACCGGCTACTCGGTCCTGCATGCCGATGCCGACGGCGTGGTCACGGCGATCGATGCCGAGGTGGGCCAGGTGGTGACGCCCGGCCAGCCGGTGGTGCGCGTGGCGCAGACGGCAGAGAAGGAAGTCGCGATCGGCCTGCCCGAAGACCAGGTCGACCTGCTGCGCGGCATTACCGACGTGACCATCCATACCTGGGCCGAGCCGCAGCGCACGCTGCCTGGCCGCGTGCGCGAGATTGCCGCGGCGGCCGACCCGGTCACCCGCACCTATGCCACCCGCGTGACGGTGCCGAACCCGCCCGCCGACCTCAAGCTCGGCATGACCGCGGTGGTGACCTTCATGCGCAGCGGCGCCACCGCGGCCATCCGGGTGCCGCTGACCGCGCTGCTGCAGGAGCAGGGCCGCAACCAGGTCTGGATCTATGACGCCGCCGCCGGCACGGTCAAGCCGGTGCCGGTGACGCTGGGCGAGGCCATCGGCAACGAGGTGGAGGTGCGCCAGGGCCTGGCCCCGGGCCAGACCATCGTCACCGCCGGGGTGCACCTGTTGCGCGCGGGCCAGAAGGTGCGCCCGCTGCAGACGGTTGCGCCTGCGGGAGGGCCTGCATCGGCCCCGGCATCGGCACCGGCCGCCACCCCGAAACAGGGGTGAGCGGATGGATCATTCCCGCTTCAACCTGTCGCGCTGGGCACTCGAGCACCAGCCGCTGACCCGCTACCTGCTGGTGGTGCTGCTGCTTGGCGGCATGCTGGCATTCTTCCAGCTGGGCCAGGACGAGGATCCGCCCTTTACCTTCCGCGTGATGGTGGTGCAGGCCTTCTGGCCCGGCGCCACCGCCGAGCAGATCGCCGTCCAGGTGACGGACAAGATCGAGCGCCAGCTGCAGGAAGTGCCCTATGCGGACAAGATCCGCAGCTTCTCCAAGCCGGGCGAGACCACGGTGATCTTCCAGCTCAAGGACACCTCGCCGGCAAAGGAGACCGCGCAGGTCTGGTACACCGCGCGCAAGAAGATCGGCGATATCCAGCAGACGCTGCCCGCGGGCGTGCGCGGGCCGTTCTTCAATGATGAGTTTGGCGACGTGTACGGCACCATCTACGCGCTCTCGGCCGACGGCTTCAACTACAAGGAGCTGCGCGAGTACGCCGACCTGGTGCGCCAGGAACTGCTGCGCGTGCCGTCGGTGGCCAAGGTGTCGCTGATCGGCCTGCAGGACGAGAAGGTCTTCATCGAGTTCAACCAGGCGCGCTTCGCCCAGCTGGGGCTGGATATCAACGCCATCGCCGACCAGATCTCGCAGCAGAACAACCTGACCGGCAGCGGCGTGCTGGTCACCCCGACCGACAACCTGCAGGTGCGCCTGTCCGGCCAGTTCGCCAGCGTGGAGGACCTGGAGAACCTGGTGCTGCGCGGGCCCAACGGCATCGCCAATATCCGCCTGGGCGACATCGCGCACGTCTACCGCGGCTATGTCGACCCGACCCAGACGCGCATGCGCTTCAACGGCAAGGACGTGATCGGGCTGGGCATTTCGATGCAGAAGGGCGGCGACATCATCGAACTGGGCAAGAACCTGCGCGCCGCGTTCGACCGGCTGCGCACGCAGTTGCCGGTGGGAATCGAGATGGACCAGGTGCAGGACCAGCCGAAGGCGGTCCAGCGTTCGGTGGGCGAGTTCGTGCACGTGCTGATCGAGGCGGTGGTGATCGTGCTGGCGGTCAGTTTCGTCTCGCTGGGGCTGCACACCAAACCGCTGCGGCTGGACGCGCGCCCGGGCCTGGTGGTGGCGCTGACGATCCCGCTGGTGCTGGCGGTGACCTTCCTGTTCATGAATATCTTCGGCATCGGGCTGCACAAGATATCGCTCGGCGCGCTGATCGTGGCGCTTGGGCTGCTGGTGGACGACGCCATCATTGCGGTCGAGATGATGGTGCGCAAGCTGGAAGAGGGCTTTTCCAAGATGGAGGCGGCCACCTTCGCCTATACCTCCACCGCGATGCCGATGCTGACCGGCACGCTGATCACCGCGGCCGGCTTCCTGCCGGTGGGCCTGGCGCGCTCGACGGTGGGCGAATACACCTTCGCGATCTTTGCGGTGACGGCGCTGGCGCTGGTGCTGTCGTGGCTGGCCGCGGTCTATTTCACGCCCTACCTGGGCTACCTGCTGCTCAAGACCCGCGGCCCCGGCGCGGGCGAGGCCCACGAGGTCTTCGACACGCCGTTCTATGCGCGCTTCCGCCGGCTGGTGGACTGGTGCGTGAGCTGGCGCAAGGTGGTGATCGCGATCACGCTGGTGGCCTTCGGGCTGGGCATCTACGCCTTCAAGTTTGTCGAGAAGCAGTTCTTCCCGGATTCCAGCCGCCCCGAGCTGATGGTGGAGCTGTGGATGCCCGAGGGCACCAGCTTCGCCCAGATGGAAACCGAGGCCAAGCGCTTCGAGCAGCTGGTCGGCAAGGACAAGGAAGTCGAGAGCCTGACCACCTTCGTCGGCACCGGCGCGCCGCGCTTCTACCTGCCGCTGGACCAGATCTTCCCGCAGACCAATGTGGCGCAGGTGATCGTGATGCCGGTCAGCACCGAGGTGCGCGATGCGCTGCGCCGCCGCATCATCAAGCTGATGGATGCCGAATTCCCGTACCTGCGAGGCCGCGTCAAGCTGTTGCCCAACGGGCCTCCGGTGGCCTATCCTGTGCAGTTCCGCGTGATCGGGCCGGACGCAGCCGGGGTACGCCAGCTGGCCGACCAGGTCAAGGCCGAGATGCGCGCCAACCCCAATACCGTCGGGGTCAACGACAACTGGAATGAGAACGTCAAGATGCTGCGCCTGGAGATCGACCAGGACAAGGCGCGCGCACTGGGCGTGACCACCAATGCCATCGCCCGCGTCACGCAGACCGTGCTCAGCGGCGTGCCGGTGGGCCAGTACCGCGACGGCGACAAGCTGATCGACATCCTGATGCGCACCCCGCGCAATGAGCGCGATGCGATCTCGGACCTGAACAACATGCTGGTGCCGACCAACACCGGGCGCATGGTGCCGCTGACGCAGGTGGCGCGCGTGACGCTGCGCTCGGAGCCGGGCGTGGTGTGGCGCGAGAACCGCGACTTCGGCGTGACCGTGCAGGCCGATGTGGTCGACGGCATCCAGGGCCCGACGGTGACCGCGCAGATCAACCCGAAGCTGGACCAGCTGCGCGCGCAGCTGCCGCCGGGCTACCGCATCACCGTGGCCGGCGCGGAGGAAGAGAGCGGCAAGGCGGGCGCCTCCATCGCGGCGCAGTTGCCGCTGTGCATCTTCATCATCTTCACGCTGCTGATGCTGCAGCTGCACAGCTTCTCGCGCGCGACCATGGTGTTCCTGACCGGCCCGCTGGGCCTGATCGGCGCCGCCGCCACGCTGTTGCTGCTGCGCGCGCCGATGGGGTTTGTGGCGCAGCTGGGCATCACCGCGCTGCTGGGCATGATCATCCGCAACTCGGTGATCCTGGTCGACCAGATCGAGCAGGACATCAGCGCCGGCGTGCCGCAGTGGACCGCCATCGTCGAGGCCGCGGTGCGCCGCTTCCGCCCGATCATCCTGACCGCCGCCGCGGCGGTGCTGGCGATGATCCCGCTGTCGCGCTCGATGTTCTGGGGGCCGATGGCGGTGGCGATCATGGGCGGGCTGATCATTGCCACGGTGCTGACGCTGCTGTTCCTGCCGGCGCTGTATGCGGCGTGGTTCCGCGTCAAGCGGCCGGGGAACGGGGTGTCGGCGCTGGCGAGTTGAGGTGCGGCGCGGTTCAGGCTGTGGCTTCGCGGAAGCCGCGGGCCGGTCCTGGCGAAACGATGCCGGCATCGACCTCGCCGTCGGCATGCCGCGTGCCCCTTGCCTTACTGGTTCACGCCTTGTGCGCCATGATCCGCTCCGCCAGTGCCACCAGGCTGCGGTCACTGCCCGCCGGCCCCAGCAGCGAGATGCCGAGCGGTGCGCCGTCGCGGCCGGCCAGCGGCAGGTTCAGCTGCGGGAAGCCGCTCAGCGGCGTCAGGCACAACGTCTGGGCGGCGAGGTTGCGGTAGGTCTCCAGGGACTCGATCGGTTCGGCGCGCAGCGGCGCGATATCGGGCATGGTCGGCAGCACCAGCACGCCGTCCGGCCCCAGCAGGCGGCCCAGGTGCGCGGTGAAGTCGCGGCGTACGGCACTGGCTTCGTCGAACTGGCTGCGGGTGACGGCCTTCGAGAAGGCGAAGCGTGCCGCGACATCGGCACCCAGCTCCAGCCCGTGTTGCTCGATCAGTTCGCCGTCGCTGCGCCACGCCTCCCAGCCCTGCACGTAGCGGAACGCCCACCACAGGTCGGACAGCGGCCGGTCGGCCACGGTGGCAGGCGCGGCCCGGCCCAGCGCGGTTTCGATCCGGGCGACAGCCGGCGCCAGCGCGTCGCGGGCCTCCGGGGTCGGCTGGGCGAACAGGTCGGTGGCAAACAGCAGCCGCGGCGCGGCCGGCAGCGGCGCCGGGTCCGCGCCGAACAGCACCTCGGCCACGCGCGCGAAGGTGCCGATGTCGCGCGCAAAGAAGCCGCAGGTGTCCAGGCTTTCGGACAGCGGCAGGCAGCGTTCCAGCGAAATGCGCCCATGCGTGGGCCGGATGCCGAACAGGCCGCAATGGCTGGCCGGCGCGCGCACCGAGCCGCCGGTGTCGGAGCCCAGCGCAAAGTCGCACAAGCCGTTCGATACCGCCGAGGCCGAGCCCGACGACGAGCCGCCGGTGATGCGCTCCGGTGCCGCGCCGTTGACCGGGCGCCCGTAGTGGGCGTTCTGGCCGTTCATGGAGAAGGCCAGCTCGTCAGTGTGGGTCTTGCCGACGAAGGCGGCGCCGGCGTCCAGCAGCCGCTGCACCGCCGGTGCGGTCGCGGCCTTGATGCCCGAGCGCGCCAGCACGTGCGGATTGCCGCCGCCGGTCGGATAGCCAGCTACGTCGAACAGGTCCTTCACGGCAAAGCTCAGGCCCCGCAGCGGGCCGCTGGCGGCGTGCGGGACGGCGATCTGTGGGTACGGCATGAAGGCACGGGCAGGATGGGTGGCAAGCGTCATGGGTGGCCTGGAATACGTTGGGGTTCTGGGATGGGGGTCATGCCGCGGTGGCGACCGCGGGCTCGGCGGCCAGCACGCAACTGACGCGGTGCCCGGTGCCGACGGTGACCGCCTGCGGCACCTCGGCCAGGCATTGCGGGCGCGCATGCGGGCAGCGCGGTGCAAAGGTGCAGCCTGGCGGCAGCGCGGCCAGGTCGGGCGGGGCGCCGCCGATGGCCTGCAGCCGCTGGCCGCGGTCCATGCCATGCTGGCGGCTCTGCAGCAGGGCGATGGTGTAGGGGTGGCGCGCCGCGCGCAGCAGGGTGCGGATCGGGCCTTCTTCGACAATGCGCCCGCCGTACATCACCGCGACGCGGTCGGCGATCTCCACCGCGGCGCCGATATCGTGGGTGACGAAGACGATGGACAGCCCCAGTTCGCGCTGCAGCTCGCGCAGCAGGATCAGCACCTGGATCTGCACGGTGGCGTCCAGCGCGGTGGTAGGCTCGTCGGCCAGCAGGATCCTGGGCCGCGCCGACAGTGCCAGCGCGATCATCGCGCGCTGGCGCATGCCGCCCGACAACTCGTGCGGATACGCTGCCATCCGCCGCTCCGGGCTGGGAATGCGCACGGACTCGAGCGCCTGCAGCGCGCGCGAGCGCGCCTCGGCGGCCGAGACCTTGTCGTGGGTGCGGATGCATTCGACGATCTGCTGGCCCACGGTGTAGACCGGGTCCAGCGCCAGCAGCGGCTCCTGGAACACCATCGCCATGGTGCCGCCGCGCAGCCGGGCCAGCGCGCGCTGGTCGAGCGCCATCACCTCGGCGCCGTCGACGCGGATCTGGCCTGCCATGCGGGTGCGGCGCGGCGGGTGCAGACGCATCAGCGCGCGCAGCGTGACGCTCTTGCCGGAGCCGGATTCGCCGATCAGGGCCACGGCCTCGCCGGCGCCCACGTCGAGCGAAACGCCGTTGACGGCGCGGATGGTCTTGCCGCCGCCGGAGAAGGTGACGTGCAGGTCCCGCACCGAGATCATCGGCGCGCCGGGTGTGCCTTGCGGGTTGGTGGACATGGTGGGCTCCTCAGGGTGCGGCGGCCAGCAGGCAGGCGACCGGATGCCCGGCCACCAGGTCGGTCAGCTGCGGCTCGCGCCGCGCGCACACGTCCTGCGCCATGGCGCAGCGCGGATGGAAGCTGCAGCCGGACGGCGGGTTGATCGGGTTGGGCGGGTCGCCCGCCAGCGGCGCGACCGCGGTGCGGCGGTCGGGGTCCATCGACGGCATCGACGCCAGCAGCGCGCGCGTGTACGGGTGCGCCGGGTGCCGATAAAGGGTCTCGGTATCCGCGATCTCCACCACCTTGCCCAGGTACATCACCATCACGCGGTCGCACAGGTAGCGGATCACGTTGAGGTCGTGGCTGATGAAGACGTAGGTCAGGTCGAACTCGGCCTTCAGGTCCAGCAGCAGGTTCAGCACCTGCGCCTCCACCGACTTGTCCAGTGCCGAGACCGCCTCGTCCAGGATCACCAGCCGCGGGCGCAGCGCCAGCGCGCGGGCAATGTTGACGCGCTGGCGCTGCCCGCCCGACAGCTCGTGCGGGTAGCGCCCGGCAAAGCGTGCCGGATCGAGCCCGACGCGCTGCAGCAGGTAGCGGGCGCGCTCGGTGGCTTCGCGCGCCGGCACGCCATGGACGCGTGGCGTGAAAGCGATCGACTCCTCGATGGTCAGGCGCGGGTTCAGCGACGAATAGCTGTCCTGGAACACCATCTGCACCTGGCTGCGGAACTGCTTCATCGGCAGCTGGGCCGAGCCCACGCCCTGCGCGTCGAAGATCAGCTCGCCGCGGTCCTGCTGCGTCAGCTGCATCAGCAGCCGCGCGGTGGTGGACTTGCCGCAGCCGGACTCGCCGACCACGCCCAGGGTCTCGCCCTTGAGCACGTCGAAGCTGACGCCATCGACCGCGCGCACGGACGCGGCGCGCGCGCGCAGGCCGGGCAGGCCGGACTTGATGGGAAAGTGCTTGACCAGCTGGTGGGCGATCACCAGCGGCTGCGCCGGGCCGCCGACATCGCGGCCGGCCTGTGGCGAAGGGGCCTGCATCAGTGCTGGCATGGTTCAGTCCTTGATTTCCATGGCCGAGCGGATGCCGTCGGCCAGCAGGTTGAACGAGACCGAGGTCAGGAAGATCATGGCGCCGGGCAGGGCGGCAACCCACGGCTGGGTGTAGATGGCCGTGCGCAGCGTGTTGAGCATCAGGCCCCACTCCGGCTCCGGCGGCTTGACGCCCAGGCCCAGGAAGGACAGCCCGGAGGCCAGGATCATCGACACCGAGATCAGGCTGGTGGCATAGACGAAGATCGGTCCAAGCACGTTGTTGAGCACATGGGCGCGCACGATGGTCAGCGACGATGCCCCGGAAGCACGCGCCGCATCGACAAACTCGCGGTTGCGCACCTGGGTGGTCACGCTCTCGGCCACGCGCACGATCTGCGGGATAAAGACGATGGTCAGCGACAGCAGCGCATTGCCCACGCCCGCGCCCAGCGTGCCCGACAGCGCGATCGCCAGCAGCACCGACGGGAAGGCGTACAGGATGTCGGTGAGCCGCATGATCACGGTGTTGGTCCAGCCGCCGGCATAGCCTGCGACGATGCCGAGTGCGCTGCCGATGACAAAGGCCAGCAGCACCGGCGTGATGCCCATGAACAGCGACAGCCGCGCGCCCAGCATCAGCCGCGACAGCATGTCGCGTCCCAGCTCGTCGGTGCCGAGCGGGAAGTGCTCGGTGCCGATCGGCTTGAGGCGCTTGAGGATCGATGCCGCGTACGGGTCCGCCGGCATCAGCACCGGGGCGAACAGCGCCATCAGCACCAGCCCCAGCAGCACCAGCGCGGCCAGCATGGCCAGCCGGTTGCGCAGCAGGCGCCGGCCCACCGTGGTCCAGTAGCCGGGCGAGCGCTGCACCGCGGCGGCGGCCGGTGATTGATCGACAGTCATGTCCATGGCGGTCTCCTCAGTTGCGCTGGATGCGCGGGTCGAACAGCGTCTGCAGCGCATCGACCAGCAGGTTGAGCAGCACGAAGAACACCGCCAGCACCAGGATGGTCCCCTGCAGCAGCGGGAAGTCGCGCTGGAAGATGGCGGAGTTGAGCAGGAAGCCGGTGCCGGGCCACGAGAACACGGTCTCGATCAGGATCGAGCCGCCCAGCAGGTAGCCCAGCTGCAGGCCCATCACCGACAGCGCGGTCGGCGCCACGTTCTTGAGCACATGGCGGAACACTGCCAGGTCGGACAGGCCGCGCGCGCGCAGGCCGACGATGAACTCGTTGGCCAGGATCTCGGCCACCAGCGCGCGCACCGTGCGTGCCACGATGCCCATCGGGATCACCGACATGGTCACCGCCGGCAGCAGCATGTACTGCATGTGCTCCCAGTCCCATGCCCAGTCGCCCGAACCGCCCGGCCCGGCGCCGGTAGCCGGCAGCCAGCCCAGCAGCACCGAGAATGCGATCACCAGCACCATGCCGAGCCAGTAGTGCGGGATGCTGACGCCCAGCACCGACAGCAGCGAAGCGGTGCGGTCGGCCACGGAGTCGCGCAGGTAGCCGGCGACAAAGCCGAACAGGCAGCCGAAGCTGAAGCCGATCAGCGTGGCCACGGTGGCCAGGCGCAGGGAATTGACCACGGCGGCGCCGACTTCGGCCATCACCGGGCGGCTGGTGGCGATGGACGTGCCCAGGTCGCCTTGCAGCGCGCGGCCCAGCCAGTGCACGAATTGCTCCAGGAAGGGCTTGTCGAAGCCATAGAGTGCGGTCAGCTGGCGGCGCAGCTCTTCCGAGGCGTCGGGCGGCAGCACCGACACCAGCGGATCGCCGGGGGCGATATGGACCAGCGAGAAGCACAGCAGCGCCACCCCGAGCAGGATGGGGATGGCATAGAGGATGCGGCGGAACAGGTATTGCATGGGAGGATCCGGCAAGTTGGGGCGTGCGTGCGCCGTGCGCGGCACGCGGGGAAGACCGGGCGGGATTGCCGGGCCGCGCGGCGGCGGGGCTGCCGCGCGGCGTCCGTCGGGCGCGGCCGGGATCAGTCCATCGACATCGTCGCGATATCGATAAACCAGCTCTGCGGCTGCACCACGCCCTTGACCTTCTTCGAAATCGCGCGCGGGCCGACGTCGTGCGCGATCAGCACGAACGGCGACTCCTCGACGATGCGGGCATGCAGCCTGGCCAGCGCCGCGTCGCGCGATTTCTCGTCAAACGAGGTGCGCGCGTTCTCGATCAGCTTGTCGAACTCGGCATTGCCGAAGTAGCCCCAGTTGTTCGAGACCGGCGGCTGGGTCTTGGTGCTGACAAAGCGCACCATGGCGAAGAACGGGTCCATTGCCGCAAAGCTGACGTTGATGGCATTGGCGCCGTGCGCGCTGGCGTCCTTGGCGCCGACGCGCCAGTTGGTGAAGAGGGTGTTCCACTCGACCACGTCGAAGTCGACGTCGATAAAGCACTCCTTCAGGTTCTGCTGCACGTATTCGTTCATCGGCAGCGGCTGCATCTGGCCGGAACCCGACGCCGACACCTGCACCTTCACCTTGACCGGTTTGGCGGCGGAGTAGCCGGCCTCCTGCATCAGCTTTTTGGCAGCGGCCGGGTCGTACTTGATATCGAACTTGGGATTGCCCCACCACGGGTTGCCGGCTTCGACGATGCCCTTGGCCTCGGCCATGTAGCCGCCCAGCAGCGTCTTCAGCCCGCTGCGGTTGACGCACAGGTTGGCGGCCTGGCGCACGCGCTTGTCCAGCCATGGCGAGCCGGGCGCGAACGACAGCTGCCACGGCCACATATGCGGCTGCGCATTGGCATAGACCTGGAAGCCGCGGCTCTTGATCTGGGCGATGGCGTCGGGTGCCGGGGCTTCGATCCAGTCGACCTGGCCCGACAGCAGCGCGGCGGTGCGCGCGTTGGCCTCGGGCATCGGCACCATCACCACCTTGTCGATCTTTGGCACGCGCTTCGTGTCCCAGTATTGCGCATTGCGCACCACTTCCAGGCGCTCGCGCGGCACGAAGCGGCTCATCCTGAACGGCCCGGTGCCGGCGGCATCGGCGGCAAACGCGACCCAGGCCTGCTTGGAGCGCTCGACCGGATCGGTGACCGAGGCCGGCACCGCAGCGAATTTCTTCTCCCACTGCGTGGGCGAGGCCATGAACAGGTTGGTCAGGTTGTAGGGCAGGAACGAATCCGGCTCGGAGGTGACCAGCTCCACGGTGAAGTCGTCGATCTTCTTGGCCGTGCGCAGCGTCGGCATGCGCGAGGCGGTCACGCCGACCTGGCTGGGATCGAACTGCCTGGCGGTCTTGTCCAGCACTTTGCCGACGTTCCAGACCACGGCATCGGCGTTGAACGGGGTGCCGTCGTGGAACTTGACGCCGGGGCGCAGCTTGAACACCCATCTGGTCTTGTCGGCGGCGTCGACCTTCCATTCGGTGGCCAGGCCCGGGATCAGCAGGCTGGGGCCGTTGCCCCGGGACAGGTCCCATTGGGTGAGGCCGTCGTACATCGGGATGCCGGAGAAGCGGTTGCCCTCGAAGCCCTGGTCGGGCTGGCCGAGCGTGCGCGGGATGTCGGCGGCGGTCATGCCGATGCGCAGCACCTTGTCGGCATGGGCGGCACCGGGCAGCGCGAGCAGCGACAGCACGGCGGCGCTCATGACCGAGGCAGCTGACTTGAGACCTTTCGCGAGAAGGGAGGGATCGTGGTGCACAGGCTTGCTCCTGGGTTGGCTTGAGGGGACGGATGTCTGCAAAGCAAGTCATGTGCCACGGTGGCAGGGCCGGGAATGCGGGCCGAAGTGCCGGCTACGGTGGTCTGCTTCTTGCTGAACCTGCTGCCGTTTCCTCTCCCTCACCCCACCCGCAACCAGACATGGACCAGCTACACCTTCCCCGCATCAATGGCGCCCGCCTGTGGCAATCGCTGATGGACCTCGCCGCGATCGGCGCCACGCCCAGGGGCGGCGTGTGCCGCATCGCGCTGACCGAAGCCGACCGCAAGGGGCGCGACCTGGTGGTGCAGTGGTGCCGCGAGGCCGGGCTCGACGTGCGCGTCGACGAGATCGGCAACGTCTTCGCGCGCCGCGCCGGCAGCGACCCCGACGCGCGCGCCGTGGCCACCGGCAGCCATATCGACACCCAGCCCTCGGGCGGCAAGTTCGACGGCAACTTCGGCGTGCTGGCCGGCCTGGAAGTCATGCGCACGCTCGACGACCTGGGCATCGTCACGCGCGCGCCGCTGGAGGTCGCGTTCTGGACCAACGAGGAGGGCACGCGCTTCACGCCGGTGATGATGGGCTCGGGCGTATTTGCCGGAGAGTTCGACGCGGCTTTTGCGCGCGCCCAGACCGATGTGGATGGCGTCAGCGTGGGCGACGCGCTGGCGGCGATCGGCTACCGCGGCGCGCAGCCGGCGGGCGCGGTGCCGGGCGGCATGTTCGCGGCCTACTTCGAGGCGCATATCGAGCAGGGGCCGGTGCTGGAGGCGGCCGGCCTGCCGATCGGCGTGGTCTCGGGCGCGCTGGGCCAGCAGTGGTACGACGTGACCGTGACCGGCATGGACGCGCACGCCGGCCCGACGCCGCTGGCGCTGCGCCACGACGCGATGCTGGCGGCCGCGCGCATGGTCGAGGCGGTCAACCGGATCGCGCGCGACGAGGCGCCGCACGGGCGCGGCACGGTCGGCTATCTGCAGGTCACGCCGAACTCGCGCAACGTGATTCCGGGCCGGGTCGATTTCTCGGTCGACTTCCGCAACCTGTCGCAGGCCGGGCTGGACCGCATGCACGCGGCCATGCAGGCGGCATTCGAAGGCATTGCTGTGGCCGCCGGCGTGGAGGTCGAGATCCGCCAGGTGGTGAAGTTCGAGCCGTGCGTGTTCGCGCCCGAATGCGTTGACAGCGTGCGGCGCGCGGCCACGGCGCTGGGCCTGCCGCATATGGACGTGGTCAGCGGCGCCGGCCACGACGCGGTCTACGTCGCGCGGCGCGCGCCCACCGGCATGATCTTCGTGCCGTGCAAGGACGGCATCAGCCATAACGAGCTGGAAGACGCGCTGCCCGAGCATGTCGAGGCGGGCGCCAACGTGCTGCTGCAGGCCATGCTGGCGCACGCGCGCTAGGCGCCCGCGCCAGATCCAGAGGCTAGTTGCAGATCGTGCCGGGAACCGGCTTGCCCGAGGCGGTCAGCCCCTGGCACGCATCGCCGCTCGCCAGGCTGGTATCCGAGGCCGCGGCCGGTGACAGCTTGAGCTTGCCTGCCACGGTGCAGCACCCGCGGGCTGGCGGCGGCGCTGGCGTGCGCTTGGTCGCCGGCAGCGGCGCCGGCCCACCGGCTTCCGCGGTTTCTTCCGCGTCAGGAAAGACGCACTGCCCTTGCTGGCAGATCCGCTCTCCTTTGCACTGCATGTCGTACTGGCATCCGGCAGCATAGGCGAGCGATGACCAGCCAGCGGCCATCGACGCTGCCAACAGCAAGGCAGGGAATTTCATATGCCCTCCGATCAGGGCTGAGGTGAAGATGCCGGAACGGCTCGGTGCCGCTCCGACACCTTCAGCATAGATCGCGGCAAGGGTCCGCGAAAGGCACTGGCACTCAGGTGTTCTACCACCCCTGCGCGAGTTGGCCGGCCTTCGCCGTGCCGGGCCTCAGTGTGCGATCGAATGCGAGATCGCCCGCGCGCATTCCATCACCAGTGGCGCCAGCTTTTTCTGCGCCTCGGCCATGCTCCAGCGGCTGGCCGGCGGCGACACGTGCACCGCGCCGACCGCAACGCCCTGGCTGTTGACGATGGGCGCGGCCAGGCCCATGTCGCCGATGAACAGTTCCTCTTCATTGCTGGCGTAGCCCAGCCGGCGGCACGCCGCCACGCGCTCGAAGATCGCATCCACGCCGGTCAGCGTCGCGGGCGTGCGCGCCACGCGTGCCGACTGCTCCAGCATCGCCAGGACCTGCTCGTCGGGCAGCGTGCTGAGGTAGGCCCGGCCGGAGCTGGTGCAATACATCGGGATGCGCATGCCCACCGGCGTCAGCACCGGCATGTGCTTGGCGGTCATCAGCTGGGCCACGTAGACCATGTCCAGCCCGACCGGCTCGGTCAGGTTGGCGGTCTCGCCGCTGGCCGCGGCCAGCTGCGACAGGTAGGGGCTGGCCACCGGGATCAGCGCATCGGCCGCCAGATAGTTGTAGCCGATCTCCATCACCCGCGGCGTCAACCGGAAGCGCCGCGTCTGCGGGTGCTTGTCGACATAGCCCAGCGCTTCCAGGGTATGGATGGTGCGCTGCGCCGAGCTCTTGTTCATGCCGGTCAGCGCGGCCAGTTCCGACAGGGTCAGCGTACGGTGGACGCCGTTGAAGGCGCGCAGGACTTCGAGGCCTTTTTCGAGCGACTGGTTGAACAGCGGGTTGTCGCGGTCGGGCGCGGGTGGCGGGACGGGTTTTGACGGCATAGTTGCGTCGCGGGCGAAGGGACCGGGCGGCACCATCCACGGGATGGCTGCACCACGATGAGTGAGTATTGCACCAATATACATATATATCGATTATCGATACGATGGCGAAATGATACCGTCACTGGCGCAGGCTGGAAAGTGCCGCGGCGCGGGGGTGCCTGCCGGAAAAAGCGTGCCGAAGGGGATTGGGAAACGGAAGTTGTCAGCCCGCCACTAGAAGGGCGGGTGGTGCGAGGGAGGGGACTCGAACCCCTACACCATTGCTGGCGTCAGGACCTAAACCTGGTGCGTCTACCAATTTCGCCACCCTCGCGGTCCTTGCGGCGCTGCCCGGGCGGGCGGCCGCGATGCTCGCTGGCTTGCGCCGGACAGGAAAGCAAAAAAGGCGGCTGGAACTGCCCGCCTTTCTTCTGTCCGCTCTGCCGGCTCTGGCCGCCGAACCGTGGTGTCGGCATGGCTTGCGCCTGTAGTGCAACGAGGCTGCGGATTGTAGCGCAAGGCGCGGGGGGAATCCAGCCCCGCCGGGGGCTCCGGTGCCTGCGGCAGGCGGCAGGGATATATTGTCGGCTTTCCAGATGACGCACACATGCCGATGATTGCCGTCCCGACCCTGACCCCGCTGCGCTGGCGCCTGCTGTTCTGGGGCTGCGCGGCCGCGGTGCTGGCGCTGTCGCTGATGCCGCCGACGCAGCCCCTGCCGACCACCGGCTGGGACAAGGCCAACCATATGCTGGCGTTCGCGGTGCTGGGCGTGCTGGGCCGGCGCGCCTACAGCGGCCGTGGCTGGGCCGTCTTGCTGGGGCTGGTGGCGTACGGCGCGCTGATCGAACTGCTGCAGGGGCAGACCGGCTACCGCGAGGCCGACTGGCTCGACCTGCTGGCCGACAGCGTCGGCCTGGCCGCGGGCATGGCGCTGGACTGGCTGGTGCGCCGCCTCAGTTCTCCTCGGCTTCGAGCGTGAACCTTGCGCCATCGTCCTGGCCGAGCAGGTCGGTCAGCACCGGCATGGCCTGCTGCAGCGATTCCTTCAGCCGCCACGGCGGATTGACGATGAACATGCCGCTGCCATGCAGGCCCAGGCCGCCCTCGACCGGATGCCTGACGGTCAGGGTCACGTGCAGCCAGCTTTTGAGCGGCAGGCCCTTGAGCTGCACCGACAGCTGCGCCGATTCGCGCCGCTGCACCTGCGGGTACCAGACCGCATAGACGCCGGTGGCAAAACGCTCCAGCCCGTCGCGGATGGTCTGCACGGTGCGGGCGTAGTCCTGCTTGTCCTCGTAGGACGGGTCGACCAGCACCAGCGCGCGGCGCGGCGGCGGAGGCAGGATGGCCTTGATGCCGCCGAAGCCGTCGCCGTCGTACAGCATGACGCGGCGCCCGGCGCCGCGGAAGTTGTCGCGCAGCACCTGGATCTCGGTGCTGTGCAGCTCGAACAGCCGCAGCCGGTCGTGCTCGCGCAGCATCTGCCAGGCCAGCCAGGGCGAGCCGGGGTAGTGGCGCAGGTTGCCGTCCGGGTTGAGCGCGCGCACCTGGTCCAGGTATTCGTCCAGCATCGCCGGCAGCTGGGTGCCGCTGGCGGCGGCACGCCACAGCGGTGCGATCCCGGTTTCGAATTCGGCCTTCTTCTGCGCGTAGGCGTGATCCAGCGCGTAAAGGCCGGCACCGGCATGGGTGTCGATATACCAGAACGCCTTGTCCTTCTGCGCCAGGTGCTCAAGCAGTTGCACCACGACGGCGTGTTTGAGGACATCGGCATGGTTGCCGGCGTGGAAGGCGTGACGGTAGCTGAGCATGTGGAGCGGGGCGCCTGGACGGCGCAAATCAAGGGGCAGGGCGATGCGGTCTGCGGGAAGGCCGCTATGCTACCATCCGGCGCGAATTACCAAGCCCGCTCCCACGCCCCGGCGAATCCGCCCGGGCATTTTGCTTTTCGCCGAATTTCCTGTCCCATGCCGCGCGCACTAGAGCCCGCCGAGCCGATCCTTTCTGCCGAAGGCATCCCGTATTCGCCCCGCTACGACGACGTCTACCACAGCACCGAAGGCGGGCTGGCGCAGGCCGCCCATGTCTTCCTGGGTGGCAACGGCCTGCCGCAGGCGTGGGCCGGTCAGCGCCAGTTCGTCATCGTCGAGACCGGCTTCGGCCTGGGGCTGAATTTCCTGGCTACCTGGCAGGCGTGGCGCGCTGATCCCCAGCGCTGCGGCACGCTGCATTTCGTCTCGATCGAAAAGCACCCGTTCACCCGCGAAGGGCTGGCGCAGTTGCACGCCGGGCTGGACGGGCTGCAGCCGCTGGCGCAGGCGCTGCAGGCGCAATGGCCGCTGGCGCTGCCGGGCCTGCACCGCCTGGCCTTCGACGGCGGGCGCGTGGTGCTGACGCTGGCACTGGGCGATATCGAGCAGATGCTGCCGCGGCTGGCGGCCGGCGCGGATGCCTTTTACCTGGACGGTTTCGCGCCGGCGCGCAATACGGAGATGTGGTCGCCGCAAGTGTTCCGCGGCCTGGCGCGGCTGGCCCGGCCAGGCGCCAGGCTGGCCACGTGGGCGGCCGCGGGCTTTGTGCGGCGCGGGCTCAAGGAGGTCGGTTTCGAAGTCAGCAGGGCGCCCGGCTTTGGCGGCAAGTGGCAAATGACCGTCGCGAGCTTCCGCCCGCAATGGAAAGCGCGCCGCCATGCGCCGCCACTGCCGGCCCAATGGGCCGAGCGCCATGCCATCGTGATCGGCGCCGGCCTGGCCGGCTGCGCCGTGACCGAACGGCTGGCCGCGCGCGGCTGGCGCGTGACACTGTTCGATGGCCACGACGGGCCGGCGCGGCAGACCTCGGCGCATCGCGCGGCGGCCATGCACGCACATTTGTCCGCCGACGACAGCCTGCTGTCGCGGCTGTCGCGCACCGGCAACCAGTACGCGCTGCGTGCCTGGGCGGAGTTGGCCGAGGCCGGCCATGCGGTCGGCTGGCATGGCTGCGGCGTGCTGCAGATCGGCGAGGACGAAGCCGAGGGCGAGGCCCAGCGCGCCGCGCTGGCGGCGATGCGCTTGCCGGAAGGGTTCGTGCGCTGGATGAGCGCTGAAGAGGCGGCAGCGGCCCACCATGCCGGCGTGCCGCGTGGCGGCCTGTGGTTCCCGCAAGGCGGCTGGGTGGCGCCGCCTGACATCTGCTCGGCGCAGCTGGCGCAAGCGGGCGCTGCGGTGACGGCACGTTTCGGCTGCCGGGTTGCTGCAATCGCGCGCGTCGACGGGCAATGGCAGGCGCTCGGGCAGGACGGCGAAGTGCTGGCATCGGCGCCGGTGCTGGTACTGGCCAACGCGCATGAGGCGCAGCAACTGCTGCCGCAGCAGCACTGGACCATGCGGCGCGTGCGCGGGCAGCTGACCACGCTGGCATCCGCGCAGGTGGATGCGCTCGGCGGCTGGCCGGATTGCGTGGTGACTGGTGCCGGCTACCTGCTGCCGCGCACCGCGGACGGCGCTGGCCGGGTCGGCTCCAGCTACGACGCCGACGAGGGCCCGCTGGTGGAGCAGCCGGCGGTCCACGCGGCCAACCTGGCGCGCCTGTCCGGCATGCTGCCGCGCCAGGCCGATGCCGTGGCCGCCATCGATCCCGCGACGCTCTCCGGCTATGTCGGCGTGCGCACGGTCACGCACAACCGGCTGCCGCTGGTCGGCCAGGTGCCTGACGAGGCCGCCGCGCTGGCGCAGGCCGCATCGCTGCGCGGCGCGCACTTGCGGGACCTGCCGCGCATGCCCGGGCTCTACGCCGCCCTTGCATATGGCTCGCGCGGCCTCACCTGGGCAGCGCTGGGCGCGGAACTGCTGGCCAGCCAGATCGAGGGCGAGCCGCTGCCGCTGGAGTCGGACCTGGCCGATGCGATGGATCCGGCACGCCTGCTGCTGCGCGCGCTGCGTCACGGGCACACGGGATAGCGCCGCGGGTCCGGCGGGCGGTTCCAGGCCCGTTCCGGGCAAAATCTGCCGGAAGCGAATGAAAACCGTGCGATAATCCTCGTTTTCCGTTTGCGCGGAGCTGCCCGTTCGCCGGTGCGCCGCCCCGGCCGTCCTGTCGTGACGGCGCCGTGGCGGTAAAGCGGGCGGTACATGCGCAAGCGGTAGCACCTACGAACACAACTACATTTTCTGGATTGGATCTACGACCATGTCGAACGTGATTGAGAACCTCGGCAAGCTGGACCGCAAGGTGACCCTGGCCATCCCCAAGGCCGAAGTGGAGAAGGAAAAGCAGGAGCGCCTGGTTCGCCTGTCGAAGACCGTGAAGATGTCGGGCTTCCGTCCGGGCAAGGTGCCGATGAAGATGGTCGAGAAGCAGTACGGCCAGCAGGTCGAGTTCGAAGTGCGCTTCGACAAGGCCGCGCGCAAGTTCTTCGACATCACCAAGGAACAGGACGTCAAGGTTGCCGGCCAGCCCAAGTTCGAGATCAAGAACGAAGGCGTGGGCGAGGACGAAGTCGCCTTCGACGCCACCTTCGAGGTGTACCCGGAAGTGACCATCGGCGACCTGTCGGCTGCCGAAGTCACCCGCACCGGCACTGAAATCACCGATGCCGAAGTCGACAAGACCATCGACATCCTGCGCAAGCAGCGCGTGCACTACCACGCCCGCGGCGAAGCCGGCGAGCATGGCGACGGCGGTGCCGACGTCGCCGCCCAGAACGGCGACCGCGTGACGCTGGACTTCGTCGGCAAGATCGACGGTGAAGAGTTCGCCGGCGGCAAGGCCGAGGACTTCCCGTTCGTGCTGGGCGAAGGCCGCATGCTGCCCGAGTTCGAGCAGGCCGCGCTGGGCCTGAAGGTCGGCGAAAGCAAGACCTTCCCGCTGGCCTTCCCGGAGGACTACCACGGCAAGGAAGTGGCCGGCAAGACCGCCGAGTTCACCGTGACGCTGAAGAAGATCGAGTGGGCGCACCTGCCGGAAGTCAATGATGCCTTCGCCAAGTCGCTGGGCATCGCCGACGGCAGCGTCGAGAAGATGCGCGCCGACATCCGCGAGAACCTCGAGCGCGAAGTGAAGCGCCGCACGCACTCCATGCTGAAGGACCAGGTCATGGAAGCGCTGCTGAAGGCCAGCGAGCTGGAGGTGCCCAAGGCCCTGATCGAGCAGGACCAGGAACGCCTGGTGGAAATGGCCCGCCGCGACCTGGAGCAGCGTGGCATGCCCAACGCCAAGGACATGCCGATCCCGGCCGAGATGTTCGCGCAGCAGGCCGAGCGCCGCGTCAAGCTGGGCCTGATCCTGGCCGAGATCGTCAAGGCCAACGGCCTGGAAGCCAAGGCTGACCAGATCAAGGCCGAGATCGAGGACTTCGCCAAGAGCTACGAAGACCCGAAGGAAGTCATGCGCTGGTACTACGGCGACCAGCAGCGCCTGGCCGAAATGGAAGCCTACGTGCTCGAAAACAACGTGGTAAATTTCGTATGCGGCAAGGCCAAGGTCACCGACAAGAAGGTGTCCTTCGAGGAACTCACCGCCGAAGGCAACCAGCAGCAAGCCTGAGGCCGGAAGTGACCCGCAGCCCCGCGCCACGGCGTGGGGCGGGGGCAGCTTCCCGAGTTACCCCGGATTGCCTTGCGATCCGACGAATCCATGGAGAACATGCATGACCCGCAATGATTTGCTTGACCGTCTCGCCACCACGCAGGCTTCGGCACTGGAAACCCAGGGCCTGGGGCTGGTGCCGATGGTCGTCGAGCAGTCCGGCCGGGGCGAGCGCGCTTATGACATCTACTCGCGCCTGCTGAAGGAGCGCGTGGTGTTCATGGTGGGCGAGGTCAACGACCAGACCGCCAACCTGGTGGTGGCCCAGCTGCTGTTCCTCGAGAGCGAGAACCCCGACAAGGACGTGTCGCTGTACATCAACTCGCCGGGCGGTTCCGTATCGGCGGGGCTGGCGATCTACGACACCATGCAGTTCATCAAGCCGGACGTGTCCACGCTGTGCATGGGCATGGCGGCAAGCATGGGCGCGTTCCTGCTGGCGGCTGGCGCCAAGGGCAAGCGTTCGGCGCTGCCCAACTCGCGCATCATGATCCACCAGCCGCTGGGCGGCGCGCGCGGCCAGGCCTCTGACATCGAGATCCAGGCGCGCGAGATCCTGTACCTGCGCGAGCGGCTCAACACCATCCTGTCCGAGGTGACGGGCCAGCCGGTCGAGAAGATTGCGCGCGATACCGATCGCGACAACTTCATGAGCGGCGACCAGGCAGTTGACTACGGCCTGATCGACAAGGTCCTCGCCCGCCGCGGCTGATGCAGCGGGCCGCCGTGGCGCAATCCGCAGCGGCGGCCGGCCAGGCTGGCACGGGCTCAAATGGCGAAGGCTACACCGGAACGAGGCCCCGTGCCTCGTTTTTTGCTTTTGCCCCACAGCCGGGGGGAACCGCCGGTGGTGCCAATTGTTTTGGCGTATGATGCGTTTGAAGCGTATCGCTGGGGAGCCTGTCGCCCCGCGGTGTGCGCCCTGCATAAGTGACTGATTCCTATGGCGGACAAAAAAGGTTCATCCAGCGAAAAGCTTCTGTACTGCTCCTTCTGCGGCAAGAGCCAGCATGAGGTCAAGAAGCTGATTGCCGGCCCGTCGGTGTTCATTTGCGACGAATGCATCGACCTGTGCAATGAGATCATTCGCGACGAGGCCACGGCATCCGAGAAAGACGCCGCCGCGGCCGCGCGCTCGGACCTCCCCACGCCCCACGAGATCCGCGAAAGCCTGGACCAGTATGTGATCGGCCAGGAACAGGCCAAGAAGATCCTGGCCGTGGCGGTCTACAACCACTACAAGCGCCTCAAGCACCTTGGCAAGAAGGACGATGTCGAGCTGTCCAAGAGCAACATCCTGCTGATCGGGCCGACCGGCTCGGGCAAGACGCTGCTCGCGCAGACGCTGGCGCGCCTGCTCAACGTGCCGTTCGTGATCGCCGACGCGACTACGCTGACCGAAGCCGGCTACGTGGGCGAGGACGTCGAGAACATCATCCAGAAGCTGCTGCAGAACTGCAACTACGAAGTCGAGAAGGCGCAGCGCGGCATCGTCTACATCGATGAGATCGACAAGATCTCGCGCAAGTCCGACAACCCGTCGATCACCCGCGACGTGTCGGGCGAGGGCGTGCAGCAGGCACTGCTCAAGCTGATCGAAGGCACCATGGCATCGGTGCCGCCGCAGGGTGGCCGCAAGCATCCGAACCAGGACTTCCTGCAGGTGGACACGACCAATATCCTGTTCATCTGCGGCGGCGCCTTCGATGGCCTGGAGAAGGTCATCATGCAGCGCTCGGACAAGACCGGCATCGGCTTTGCCGCGCAGGTCAAGAGCAAGGAAGAGCGCGACGCCAGCGAAGTGCTGCCGCAGACCGAGCCGGAAGACCTGATCAAGTTCGGCCTGATCCCCGAACTGATCGGCCGCCTGCCGGTGGTCGCCACGCTGTCCAAGCTGGACGAGGCCGCGCTGATGCAGATCCTGGTCGAGCCCAAGAACGCGCTGGTCAAGCAATACCAGAAGCTGCTGGCTATGGAAGGCGTCGAGCTGGAAATCCGCCCGGGTGCGCTGAGCGCCATCGCCCGCAAGGCGATCCGCCGCAAGACCGGCGCCCGTGGCCTGCGTTCGATCCTGGAGCAGTCGCTGATGGACGTCATGTACGACCTGCCCAACTACAAGGGCGTGCAGAAGGTGGTGATCGATGAAAATACGATCAACGGCGATGCACCTCCGCTGCTGATGTACGAAGAGCAGCAGCCCAAGGTGGCGGGGTCCAACTGACGCGAGGGCTGCCAGACGTGGTAAGTGGTCGGGACCACACCGGCAGCCGGGCGAAAAGGCCGTTCGCGTAGAAGCGAGCGGCTTTTTTTGTTTATTTCTACCGACGAGAGGGAGGAAACGCGGGTATGCTGTTTCAGAGGGGCCAGCAAGTGCAGGGAGCGGCATCTGCCTGCCTTGATGAATCGATTGGCACGTATCTTGTAATCGATTCGGGCGGCCCAATTTACGCCTTAAATGACTGACTTGGGGAAAATGATGTCCGGAACACAACTCCTCCCGGCCGAGCCGATTCGCCTCCCACTGTTGCCGCTGCGCGACGTGGTGGTGTTTCCGCACATGGTGATCCCGCTGTTCGTGGGACGCCCGAAGTCCATCAAGGCGCTTGAGACTGCGATGGAGGCGGGCAAGAGCATCATGCTCGTGGCCCAGAAGACGGCGGCCAAGGACGAGCCGACCGCCGACGACCTGTATGAGGTCGGCTGCATCGCCAATATCCTGCAAATGCTGAAACTGCCCGACGGTACCGTGAAGGTGCTGGTCGAGGGTACCCAGCGCGCGAATATCCGCGAGGTGAGCGAGGACGATGCGCACTTTATGTGCGAAGCCGTGCCCGTGCCGCCCGCACCTGGCGAAAGCGCCGAGACCGAGGCCCTGCGCCGCGCGATCGTGTCGCAGTTCGACCAGTACGTGAAGCTCAACAAGAAGATCCCGCCCGAGATCCTGACCTCGCTGTCGGGCATCGACGAGGCAGGCCGCCTGGCGGACACCATCGCCGCGCACCTGCCGATCAAGCTCGAGCAGAAGCAGAAGATCCTGGAGATGGTCAATGTGACCGAACGCCTGGAAAGCCTGCTGTCGCAGCTCGAGGGCGAGATCGACATCCTCCAGGTTGAAAAGCGCATCCGTGGCCGCGTCAAGCGCCAGATGGAGAAGAGCCAGCGCGAGTACTACCTGAACGAGCAGGTCAAGGCCATCCAGAAGGAACTCGGCGAGGGCGAAGAAGGCGCCGACCTGGAAGAACTCGACAAGCGCATCAAGGCTGCGCGGATGCCGAAGGAAGCCAAGAAGAAGGCCGACGCCGAATTCAAGAAGCTCAAGCTGATGTCGCCGATGTCGGCCGAAGCCACCGTCGTGCGCAACTACATCGACACGCTGGTGAACCTGCCATGGCGCAAGAAGAGCAAGGTCAACAACGACCTCGCCAACGCCGAGCGCGTGCTGGATGAAGACCACTACGGCCTGGAGAAGGTCAAGGAACGCATTCTCGAGTACCTCGCGGTGCAACAGCGCGTGGACAAGGTGAAGGCACCTATCCTCTGCCTGGTCGGGCCTCCCGGCGTGGGCAAGACCTCGCTCGGCCAGTCGGTGGCGCGCGCGACGAACCGCAAGTTCGTGCGCATGGCACTGGGTGGCGTGCGTGACGAGGCCGAAATCCGCGGCCACCGCAGGACCTATATCGGCTCGATGCCGGGCAAGATCCTGCAGAGCCTGTCCAAGGTCGGCGTGCGCAATCCGCTCTTCCTGCTCGACGAGATCGACAAGATGGGCATGGATTTCCGCGGCGATCCGTCGTCGGCGCTGCTCGAGGTGCTGGACCCGGAACAGAACCACACGTTCCAGGACCACTACATCGAAGTGGATTTCGACCTGTCCGACGTGATGTTCGTGGCCACGTCGAACTCGCTCAACATCCCGCCGCCGCTGCTCGATCGTATGGAGGTGATCCGCCTGTCGGGTTACACCGAGGACGAGAAGGTCAATATCGCGCAGCGCTACCTGTTGCCCAAGCAGATCAAGAACAACGGTCTGAAGGCAGGCGAGATCGAGGTTGCCGAAAGCGCGATCCGCGACATCATCCGCTACTACACACGTGAAGCGGGGGTGCGTTCGCTGGAACGCGAGGTCTCCAAGATCGCGCGCAAGGTGGTCAAGCTGCTGCTGCTGAAGAAGGAGTCGGGCACGATCAAGGTCGATTCCGAGAACCTGGACAAATTCCTCGGCGTGCGCAAGTACGATTTCGGCCTGGCCGGCAAGGAAAACCAGGTTGGCCAGGTCACCGGTCTGGCGTGGACCGAGGTGGGCGGCGATCTGCTGACCATCGAAGCCGCGATCATGCCGGGCAAGGGCAACATCACGCGTACCGGTTCGCTGGGCGATGTGATGAAGGAGTCGGTCGAGGCCGCACGTTCGGTGGTGCGTTCGCGGGCACGTCGCCTGGGTATCACGGATGAGATGTTCGAGAAGCGCGACATCCACATCCACGTGCCTGAAGGCGCCACGCCCAAGGACGGCCCGTCCGCAGGCGGTGCCATGACCACGGCGCTGGTGTCGGTGCTGACCGGCATCCCGGTGCGCGCGGATGTCGCCATGACCGGCGAGATCACGCTGCGCGGCGAGGTGCTGCCGATCGGGGGCCTCAAGGAGAAGCTGCTGGCGGCCCACCGGGGCGGCATCAAGCTGGTGCTGATCCCGGAGGAAAACGTCAAGGATCTGGCCGAGATCCCCGACAACGTGAAGAACGCCATCGAGATCGTGCCGGTCCGCTGGATCGACAAGGTGCTGGAACTGGCGCTCGAGCGCAAGCCCGAGGCGTTGCCTGAAGAAGATGCCAAGCCCGCCGAAGTGGCGGACAAGGCCACGGCCAAGGTTGAGCGTCTGCATCACTGACACAGCTTTGGCCGCATGAACGAAACGCCGCGGGGTAGCGATGCCCGGCGGCGTTTTTTTGCGCGCACAGGCCTTGGCAAACCGAAATCACCTGTATTACACTTGCGCCCTCGCAACGCAAACCACGGCAACTGCCGCGAGGTGTGGAGCGATCAGCAAGTTGCAGGCAGCCAGCCTGTGATGGTCGAGCGGGTGCTTAGCTCAGTTGGTAGAGCGGCGCCCTTACAAGGCGTAGGTCGGGGGTTCGAGCCCCTCAGCACCCACCACTCGATCATCAATATAATCAAGGACTTAGAGCGATCTAAGTCCTTTTTTGTTGCCTGTCGTACCGGTTTGAAGCGGAGTCTAGCGGAGTCTCTACCAGCCAAATAGAGCTATCTACCGGCTATACTATCTCTGTGCAGGGCGTAGATTCGCAAATCACACAGATGGGTACAACATGGCCGGCAAAAAGAAATTCCCCAATGGGACTTGGCAGTACACGTTCAAGCGCGCTGGCGTGCTCGACAAGCCGCTGTATCTGACCTTCGCAACGGAGGCGGAGGGCGACGAGTATGCCGAGCGTCTGGAAGCGCTGCTCGACCGCGGCATCGTGCCAACCGAGTTCAAGCCCGAGTCCCGCATCGTCCGGCTGGAACAGCTCGCACGCGAGTTCATGCGCGAGGCGCACCCCAGCCCGAAGGACGTCGGCTCCCTGAATGCCGCCCTGAAGCGATGGGGCGATACGCCACTGCCCAAGATCAACGCCGCGTGGGTCGACGGCATCATCGCCGAGATGAAGCGGCTGGAGAAGCTGGCGCCGGCTTCCATCCGCGCCCGGGTCGGCGCGCTGGCCCGCTGCGCGGACTGGGGCATGCGCAAGGGGCACCTGACCCTGCCGGACCATCCCTTCCGCACGCTGCCCGACGGCTATGCCCAGTACAGCAAGGCCGATACCCAGGCCGCCGGCGTCAAGCGCCAGGACATCGAGCGCGACAGGCGACTGGAGCCGGGGGCAGCCGGCAAGCCCAGCGAGTACGATCGCATCCTCGCCGTGATCGATGGCGGCGTGCTGGCGCGCAAGCAGCGGCCTCTGACGCTGGAGCACCCCAAGGCGCACCGGGCGCTGTTCGTGCTCGCCGTGGAGTCGGCTATGCGGATGTCGGAGATGTACACGCTCTCGGTCGATCAGATCGATCTGAAGAAGCGCACGGTGTTTCTGGAAAAGACCAAGAACGGGGACAAGCGGCAGGTGCCGCTATCGAGCGTCGCGCTGGCGCTGCTGACCGAGCATCTGGAGGAGCGTGAGATCCCGGCGGCCCACCCGCAAGACCTGCTGTTCCCTTGGTGGAATGGCGACGCATCCCCCAAGGCGCGCGCCAAGGTCTCGGATTACCTGTCGAAGCGGTTCAACGACATCTTCGGCCAGGCCGGGTGCGACGGGCTGGGATTCCACGACCTGCGGCACGAGGCGGTATCCCGACTGTTCGAGAAAACGAACCTGTCTGAGAGCCAGATCATGAAGATCAGCGGCCACAAGAGCCACCGGATGATGATGCGCTACGCTAACCTGCGCGGCTCAGACCTGGCGGCTGCGCTTTGGTAGCCCGCCGGCGCGCCGCGACCAGGCGCTCGGCCGTCTGGGCGACGATCAGCTTCTCGGCGTAGGCCAGCACGTCGCGGGTCATCATGACCCACGAACGGCCGACCTTGCCGGCCGGGATGGTGCCGGCCCGGATCAAATCCTCGACGGTCTTCGGGTGGACGTGCAGCAGCTCGGCGGCCCCGGTGAGGCCGACGGTCGGGGTGTCGAGATGCATTGCTTTCACTCCGGGAAACCGTCGTGCTGTGCCCCGTCGAGCAGGCGGCCGGCGGCCTTCTTGCCCGCGCGGTGGACCATGGCCCAGCTGTCGGCGCTGCTCGCGCCCGCCGGGTAGCCCTCGGCGGCGTATCCGCCGGCCACCACGCGACCGTCTCGAGCGACCGCCGAGGTTTCGTGCCGGCCGGCGCCGAAGTCTCCAGATCCGGGTGCCCATTCTCCGTGCTGCTTGAATAGGAACGGCACGCCGGCCGCCGCGCACTGGTTGCGCAGGCACCGGGCCCAGTCCGGGTGCATCGGCCGGGCGCCGGGGCCGCTCTCGCCGCCGACGATCACCCAGTCGACGCCGGCTTGTACGCCTTGGCTATCGAGGGCGATCCCAAGGGAATCGCCGTCGGGCATCTGAACGGCGCGCAGGTCCACCGGCCCGAGCAGCGGTTCCATCGAAAGGAAGCGGACGCGCGCCGGTGTCGCCAGCAGCTTCGGGATGTCGCGATCCGCTTCTTCCTGGTTGACGATCGTGGCACCGATCCAGACGTTTGCGAGACCGAGGTTGTCCGCCCATCCCTCGCGCTGATGCGTGACCGCACGCATAGCCTGCTCGAGCATCGCCGCGGCGTTGCCGATCCGCTTCGTCAGCAGCAGCCAGTCCAGGTTCGGTGTGTCGGCGATCAGGCGCAGCAGGCTGAAGCGCCATTGCACGCTGACCGCGTTGTCGAAGACATCTGCCAGCGAGGCGCAGAACACGCGCTGTCGGCGGCCGTGCGCGGCGAAGAACCTGTCGTGCGCGGCATTCCATGCCAGCGGCTTCCGCCAGTTTGCTTCGCTCGTCCGCCGGCGCGGCGCGCCGGGCCCCCAGTTCACGGCCACGCCGCCGGCGAAGCGCGCGTTGCGCGTCTCCGCGTAGCAGTGATCGCAGCCTGGGCCGAGCTTCTGGCAGCCTTCCCACGGATTGAATGTGTGGTCGGTCCACTCGATCTTGCTGTTCTCGCTCATATGTCCTCGAATTTCGTTCTGTGCGTCTCAGGTAAGCAGGCCGCGCGCAGGGAAGGTGCTCGTCGGTGGGAGAGGCCGACTGCGGCCCGCTTACGTGAGGAACGGCATCGCTGCCGTCCTGAAAACTATATGCCTTGAATGACTAAGTGACAAGCCATAAATGCATATTTCAGGTCAGAAAAAATCGGGCTCGGGTTCGAGCATTTCAGCCATTGGCGCGGGCATGAACTGGAGGCGGTGGTACACCTGGCGCGTCTGCACGACGTCCTCGTCGCGGCAGTAGATCGCGATGTCCTCGATGCGGCCTTCCAGATAGGCGTCGTACACCTTGGAGCCGTCCATGCTGGATTTGCCGGGCAGGCCCAGCGCCTTGCACAGCTTGTCGAGCTTGATGCTCTTGCCCACGCCGGCGAAGTAGGTCATCGTGTCGAAGATGACGTCGTCCCACGGCTTGGCGTGAATCGGGATGAAGGGCGGCGGCTTGACGCCCAGCACGACGGCGCGCTGGAACATGAAGCGCAGGTCGAACCCGGAGATGTTGTGGCCGATGAAGCGCGGCTTGCGGTTGGTCGATGCGCTGTAGTGCGACGACAGGTAGTGGAAGTACTCGCGCAGCACGTCGGCCTCTGCCTGGTCAGCGGCCTTGTCCGGCGAATAGAACGCCTGCGGGGTGCCGTCATCGAACGCGCCAGCAATTACGCAGATGTGGCCCAGTGCGCCGTCGAAGCTGGTCTTCCGGTGGGTCTCGTCGACGCCGGCCTCGGCCTCGGCGCGGATCGCCGCTTCCTTCTGCGGGCGCACCGTCAGGTTCCATTCCTCGATCTTGATGGGATCCTTCAGGTTGGCCGGGTGGCTCACCGCGTCGAGCAGCGTCTGCATACTCTCGTCGGACGCCGCACGCAGCTCGGCCACAAACTTCGGGTCGAGATTGGGAAGGGTCTCGATGTCGAAAAACTGGTTCATGCTGTCCTCGCTAGTTGTTGGTAAAACGCTGCAAAGCCGGTTGCGACGCGCCCCTTCGCGCGCAGCAGCGCGAGGTTCTTCCGGCGGAAGTTCTGGTTGATCTGGCGCTTCGTGAGCGGCTTCGGCGGCTTGGCGTCCGGCTCGTTGCCCAGCCCGTAGATCGGGCGCCAGTCGCTGACGGTGCGTTCGTAGTCGGCGATGCGCACCTTGCCGTCGGCCTTCAGGCGCTGGATCACTTTCTGCACGGTCTGCGCGCTCATGCCGGTGAAGGCGGCGATGTCGAGGCGGCTGCCTTCGGCCGCTTCCAGCGCCGCCAGCACGCGCCCGTCGGACTCGGCGCGCTGGCGGTGTGCTCGAGCTGTGGTCGACATGGCTCTAATAGGGGATGTCGTCGTCCATGTCCTCGAACCCGTTCGACGGGGGAGGCGCCTGGCGCTGGCCGCGATTGCCCTGCGGACGGTCGGCGCCACCGTTGCGAGACGCCGCGCCATGGCCGCCGCCGCTGTCATTGCCGCCGCGGCCGCCGAGCATTTGCATCTGGTCGGCAATGATCTCAGTGCTGTACTTGTCCTGGCCGGATTGGTCCTGCCATTTCCGCGTGCGAATGCGGCCCTCGATATAGACTGAGGAGCCCTTGCGCAGATACTCCGCGGCGATCTCGGCCAGCTTCCCGAAGAACGCCACACGGTGCCATTCGGTCGCTTCCTTGAACTCGCCGGACTGCTTGTCCTTGTAGCGGTCGGTCGTGGCGAGCCGGACGGTCGTGATCGCGTCGCCGCTGGGCATGTACCGGGTTTCGGGGTCGGCGCCCAGGTTGCCGACGAGAATCACCTTGTTGACGGAGGCCATGCGTTATCCCTGCTGTTCCGGTTGTTCCAATTCCGCCGTGCGTTTTTTGAACGGTACGGCGAGCTTCTGCTGACCTTCCTTGTCGAGGCCCGCGGATGCCTCTGCCCACAGCTGGTCGAGCTGTTCGCGCGTCGCGCAGGCACGGACCTTCTTCGCGGTCTCGTTGATGTGCTTGCCGAGCGCCTGGCCGGAGAGCGCGCCACTCTGCTCGCCGCGCTGCTGCTTGCCTTCGGGCTGATCTCCACCGCCGAACTTCTGGCGCATGTCGTTCACGTACTTGTTGTCGTCGTACAGGCCCATGTGCACATCGGCAGAGAAGCCGAGCCAAGACAGCGCCTTGCCGATGGCATCCGTCAGGGACTTCTTCGGTGCCTCCTCATCGGTGAAGGCACCGTACTTGTTCTTGCCGACGAACACGGTTTGACCGAAGGCCGGCACCGTGCCGCCGGGATAGCGCAGGCTGATCTGCACACAGTGCACCGACTCGTGGCCGATAACCTGATCGCCCACGACGATCGGAGCTCCGGTCAGGATCTGCTCATTGACGATCTCCGGACCCCACGTGCTGCCGCCGATGGGCCCCCACAGCTCGGTCGCCTTCTTGATCAGGTACAGCGGATTGATCGCTGTGCCCTTGAACCCGCCGGAGCGGGAAAAGTCTTTCGTGTGAGCTGGGTCGGTCTCGAAGACCGAGTCCCACAGCTTCATCGTTTCAGAGCTCTGCTCCATCGCATTCCTCGTATTCCTGTTGGCGGGCGACTTCCTCGTACCACTGCTGATCCACGCGCACCCCTTTACGGCTTGATGCATAGCCATAGATGCATATTCAAAGGCAAAATAATCGCCGGGGTTGATCCGCCCGGCGGTCTGCTTGGGGTATGAGGGGAATGCTAGAGTATAAAGGCGCGTTGCACAAGCCATTTATGCATATTTCCGCCTCGACCTTCTTTGAGGTCTCTGCTCGCATAGGTGGACGTCTGAGGGCTGGCCGCCAGAGCGGGCCAATGAATCGTGTCGACGTATAGGTACGTCAGGAAAAGGGCGATGCACGACGCAGTCTTCGCCGCGTTCAGGAACGCGACAAGCTTGTCCGACATCTCTGACATCGCCTGGAGCATGATTGGGACATGCGACGGCTTGATGTGGTTTGCATGCGACGCTAGGTCTCCATCCCTGATAGAGAACAGGATTTCGGGGACTGCTTCTTCCGGTGGTTTGTTTTTTTCGCGGTAGGCAGCAAGGCTGATAACCTCAGCCAGCCTTGCGTCGTTTGACCCCTCGCGAGATGCTTGTTGTTCCATTGCTATTGAATGTCGGGCTCTCCGGTCCTTCCGCCTTCTTTGAGCTTGTTGCGACAGGGGTCCGGCTCGAGTGGTTGAACTCTCGCTGCTCTCTCGCTGAGACAGCGTCGTATTCTCGAATGATGTGTTCTATGTAGCTTTCAACTCGTGACTTCTCCTCCTTCGGAAGCTTGGAATATCTAACTCGATCATATGCAATTTCGGCCGCACTGTTGTACGCAGTGTCGGTCATGTCCCCCAGCGTCTTTCCAAAGGCGTTGGCTAGTTTTTCGACGCTGTCTAAAGTAGGTGAGACGGTTCCTCTAAGGATCCGACCTATGGTTGTCTGAGCAATGCCTGAAGCCTCAGACAACTTGACCTGCGTGTCCAAATCTGGCCGAACGGCCATAAGTCGCACAAGGTTCGCAGCGAACACCTTCCCTGCCTTGTTCATAAGAGTCCTCTCCCAAGGATTGTCAAAAGTCCGATATGCGTTGACGCACTACTTACAATGCATATGTGCTTAGTTTAGTTGACTTGTGGAAAAAGGGAAAGAGCGATTGTGACTGAGAATCAACTAGAGTTTGTCCGGGCGAAGCTGCAGGCCATGCGCACGACCGAGTGGAAAGCGCTCGCGAAAGCGACCGGCGTTGCGTATGGGACGATTTACAACATCGCCTATGTAAACCGGTCGAAAGACCCCGGTTACGCCAACGTATACGCTCTGTATACGCACCTGAAAGCGAAGCGAAAGCCATATCAGCAACGGGCGGCCGCGGACAACACCCCGGAAACCGTTGTGCCGTCGCCTTGAATATGCATATATGGTTTACGGAGTAGCCATAAAAGCGTAAACTGTGTTCGTCGCCGCACACAACTGCGGCGACAACCGAGGCCCGGGGGCTTTTGCAGAGTTCTCGGATAACGCTGACAGTAATGCGCTCGCGGAGGGGCTGCGCCACCGGCAACGGCCGCACCCCGAATTACTGCGGGGCTGCAAAGCTCCCTCTCCGCGAGCGCGGAGGAACATCCTTCGCATGAGTACCCTCATCATGGCGGCATGCTGGCCGCTTCAGTCGATGAGCCCGGCACAGAAGTCGGTCCTCATTTCCCTGGCTGATCAGGCAAATGACGACGGCGTCTGCTGGCCGGGCGTAGACAAAATCTGCATGCGTACGTGCCTGTCGGAGCGAGCCGTCCGCGACGCTCTGGCGTGGCTCGAAGCCGCCGGCGCCATCTATCGCCAGTTCCGGCACAACACCAGCACCTCGTACACGATCACCCCCAGCCGCTTCAATCCCGAAGCTGCGCCGCCGAAGCGCACGCGCCGCAATTCCGACCCCGACGATCCCATCGCACTTGAAAATGGCGCCCCCCCTGCAGATGGCGCACCGGGTGCAGATGGCGCACCTGTACCTGCAGATGGCGCACCTCGACCGGCAAATGGCGCACCTCCAGAGGGGCAAATGGCGCCCCCTAACCGTAAGGGAACCACCACTGAACCCAAAGGTGAACCGTCAGAGGCGCGCGGATCGCGCTTGACGAAGGAGTGGTCGCTGCCGGAGGACTGGCTCGTGTGGGCTGTCGGCGAGCAGCCGACGTGGAACCCCGCTCATGCCATGCGTGTTGCCGAGCAGTTCCGCGACTACTGGGTCGGCGTACCGGGTGCCAAGGGCCGCAAGACGGATTGGCAGGCGACCTGGCGCAACTGGGTTCGCCGCGAGAAGCCGATGCGCGCTGTCGCCTCGACGCAGCTGTCGGCCGCTGGTCAGCGCACCCTGCAGGCCGGCGAGGATTTTCTGCGGGAGGACTGACCCGTGACCAAGGATGACAAGGAGCGCTTCCTCGCCTGCATGATGGCCTGCGCCGAGACGCACGAGCGCGGATTCAGCACGGCGCAGCTCCGGCTGTACTTCGGCGCATTGCGGGCTTTGCCGATCGAGGTCGTCGAGCGCGCGGTGCAGCGGCACATGGCCGACCCGGAATCCGGGCGCTTCTTCCCGAAGCCGGCCGACCTGATTGCCCAGGCGCAGGGCATGCGCGGCGGGGACAACCGGCCCGGCGCCGACGAAGCATGGGCGCTGGCGCTGCGCAGTCGCGACGAGACCGACACGGTCGCGTGGACGACCGAGACCGCGCAGGCGTTCGCTATCTGCCGGCCGGTGCTGGACACGGGCGACAAGATCGGCGCGCGCCAGGCGTTCAAGGGCGCGTACGAGCGCATCGTGCAGGCCGCCCGCGAGGCGCAGCGTCCGGTCGAGTGGACGGTGTCGCTCGGATGGGACGGCCAGCGCCGCGACGCCGAGCTCGGGCGGGCGCAGGCGGCCGGGCTACTGAGCGCCGAGGCGGTGGAGGCATTGCTGCTGCCCGCGCCCAAGGGGCCCGACCCGACGCCGCCCGACAAGGCGCGGGCGAACCTGATCCGGCTGCGTGCCGAGCTGGCGAAGCTGGAATCGCCAGGCGACAAGGCGGAACGGATTCGCGTGCAGCGTTTGGAGGCTGCCCGCGAAGCAACAGAGCAGACGAAGCGCGACATCGCCGCGCAGGTTTCCGCTCGTCTTTGAGTATGCATAAATGGCTGGAGTGGACATGACAGCAACAGGTGCAGAACTGCGGGACGCCGGCATCGAGCAGGCGACTGAGACCGCGGAGGCCGCGTCCCCGGGGTGGGCCGACCAGGCGCTCGACTACGTGAAGTGGTTCGCCAAGCATGGCGGCGACTTCAAGGCCGAGCACGTCCGCGACTATGCGGCGAAGCAGGGGCTCCCGAACCCGCCGCACGCGCGCGCATGGGGCGGTGTGATCCGCCGGGCCGCGACGCTGGGGCTGATCCGCCGGGTCGGCTTCGCTTCCTGCAACAACCCGGCCGCGCACTGCGCGCCCGTCGGGGTCTGGCGCGGGGTGCCAGCATGAGCGTGTTCAGCGAGTACGTGACCGGCACGGCGTTCAACCTGTCGCTGTCCCGCCGGCAGATCGAGTGCCTGAGCCAGATCGACCAGTACGGCGGGGCGTGGGTGTCGCTGAACACCTTCGGCGCACTGGTGGCGAAGGGGCTGTGCGAACGTCTGCCTGGCGAGGAGCTGGCGCAGATGCCTCGCGTCGGCATGACGGAGGCGGGCCGCGCCGTGATTCCGCTGCTGAAGCTAGCTGGCGTCTACGTCAAATACCCGGAGATTCCGGCGCCCGCGACGCTGCCGGACCTGGAGATCAAGCCGAAGCTCCGCGGCGAGCCGCTGGTGACGCTGAGATCCCGCAACACCAAGGAGACATCATGATTGCACTGGACGAAGCAGGTATGCCCATGCTGGCCCAGCCGACCGGCGGATTCTTCGATCTGTTCCCGCGCCAGCAGTGCATGCACCCCGAGCACGAGCCCCCCAGCCTGCTGCATATACCGGCAGGGAAGGGATACCAGCACGTGTGCCCTGGCTGCGGCGCCGCGCGGATTCTCACGAGCCCGGCCACCTACTGACCCCAGAAATGCCTGTCCTCAGAAATATGCATAAATGGCTTGACACGAGAGCGCGCGTGCCTACAATAGCCATAAATGCATATTCAACGGAGCCAAGCATGAAGGTCCAGATCCAGAACATGACCCGCGCAGTCGCCACCGCAGTGCGCGAGATCCTGAAGCCGTACCGCGTGGTCGTGAAGGGCAACGCCTTCGACGGCCACACGCACCGCGCGTGGTCTTTCGACGATGCGCTGACGTGGGCGAAGTGCTACCCGCGCAGCCTTGCCGGCGAGATCACCGTCACCACCCGCCTCGGTCGTTTCGTCGGCCGCGTGCGCTGAGACATGCCGGGCAACAGAAAGCCCCCCAAGAAGCAGTATGACCCGACCCGCGCGACCCGCCGCGCGGTTCAGGTGCAGGAGGCCGATGCCAGGCGGAAGGCGCTTGCAACGGCAATGACGGACGAGTACGCGGCGCCGCTGGAAATGGCAGTGCTGTCCGGGCTCGAGGAAATGCGCAAGGGCAAGGCCACAGAGAACGAGTGGAACAGCGTCGCCCGTGGCATCAACCACGCATGGACGCTGGCCGACCTGGGCATCGGTCCCGAGGCGACCCCGGTGATCGATGCGGCCGAGGCTGGCATGCGCCGGGTAGGTGAGCGGTACTTAACGACGCAGAGCCTGACGCTTGACGCGCAGGGCCTGCTCGATGTGCGCGACGCACTGTACCTGTGGGGCCGGCAGCTCCGCATGTGCACCGTCGGGGAAGTGGACCGGGCGAGCCGGTTGGTCGATTCGAAATACTGGGAGCAGCAGGCATGAAAACCATCGAGATCAAGGGCTGGATCTTCTATGAGAAGGCGTCGTACGAAAATGAGTTCTCGTATCGATTCGCGGCCTTTGAGTCAGACAAGTACGCCCGCGAAGGGGAGGTTTGCATTCGCGTGTGCGAGCACACGATCACCGCTGAGGTGCCGGACAACTTCGACCCGACGGCCGAGCATATCGCTCAATTGAAGCGCAGCAAAGAACAACTCCGGAAGGCATTCACGGCCAAGATTGCCGCGATCAACGAGCAGATTAGCAAGCTGACGGCGATCGAGTACAAGCCCGCGGCCGTCGTGGAGCGGGCGCCGTGCTGAAGATCCGCCTTCCCCGTCCGATTGACATGGCGCCCATTCTTCTTGCCGAGGGCGACGAAAAGCGCGAGCGCCGGACGCCCGAGGAAGTCGTCATGTATCGTTGCACGGAGTGCTTCGATCTGTACGACGACGAGGACGACGCTGCGGATTGCTGCCCCGAGGAAGACCAGGACGCCGGATGTGGCGGCATGCTGCTGGAATCGGGGAGGGTGCTCTGCCCGGTTTGCGGCGATGTGAATGGGGACTTTGAGGAAGCGATCGACTGTTGCATGTGGAAGACGCATGGTCCCGCCGAGCGCCAGGCACTGGCGCAGCAGATGCGTACGTATGGCTACCTGCTGGACAGCGCCCTCGTCGACGTGGTGACGGAAGGGTAGATCATGAGCGACAAGCAAATCTTCCGCCTCGTGCACGCGAACGCCAGGGCCGGCGCGATGGCCGCGATCAAGGCGGCGCCGGACGGCTTCATGGTGACGATCCAGCCGCCGACCCGCACGCTCGAGCAGAACGCCCGCATGTGGGCGATGCTGTCGGACATCTCGAAGCAGGTCGTGTGGCATGGCCGGAAGCTGGCGCCGGAAGACTGGAAGCATATTTTCTCGGCCGCGCTGGAGAAGCAGGACGTCGTGCCCGGCCTCGACGGCGGGTTCGTGGTGCTCGGCAAGAGCACGAGCAAGATGTCGATCCGGCAGATGACCGACCTGCAGGACCTGATGGCGGCCTTCGGCGCCGAGCGCGGCGTGCTGTGGAGCGAGCCGGGCATGCAGGGGTATGAGGATCTGGCGGCCAGAGCGCGGAGGGCGGCGTAATGTTGACCCGTCGCACCCCCATGAAGCGCACGGCCGGCCTGAAGCAGGGCGGCGAGCTGAAGCGCGCGGCGTGGAAGAAGAAGGGCCCCAAGCGCAAGCCCAAGGCCAACCGCGACCACATGGGCGCCGTGGCCGCGCTGCCGTGCGTGGTCTGCCTGCGGCTCGGCTTCACGACCTACGGCGTGCAGGTTCACCACCTGAAGGAAGGGCAGGGCACCGCCCGCGCGGACGACAAGGACACCATGCCGCTGTGCCAGCCGCACCACACCGGCCCGCTGGGCGTGCACGGTCTCGGCACGAAGGGGTTCCCGAAGCATTACGGCTTCACGGAACGCGATCTGCTGGATGACACACGCCATTTGCTCGGGTTACAATATGCATAAATGGCTCGAACGGAGTGCACGAATGCTTTGCGCGGATCTGGATGATTTCCAGCCGGGCGAGACGGTCATCACGCCGTCGGGCCGCCTGGCGGTGGTGAAGAAGCTGCTCGCCGGCACCAGCAAGAAGGATTGCTTCAGCCGCCTGACGTGTCGGTATCTGGACGGCGGGCCGCGCGATCTGGTAACGCTGCAGCCGCATCAGGTGCGGAAGGCTCCAGCGCCGGAGCAGGAAGTCGACCCGCGGCAGCTGGATTTGTTCGCGGTCAAATATGCGTAAATGGCTTGACGCGAAGCCATAATAGACACATGAGTGAGCAGACGAAAACCGCGCGGACGCGCAGCCAAATCGGCCGGAGCAGCCGGGCCAAGGGCCAGGCCGGCGAGCGCCAGATCGCGCGGATCCTGTGCGACCTGCTGGGGCTGGACATCCGCCGCCGCGTGCGCAACCACGCGGGCGAGTCCGACCTGACCGGCATGGAAGGCTGGTCGATCGAGGTGAAGCACTGCGAGCGGCCGCTGATCCGCACGTGGTGGGAGCAGACGGTCGAGCAGGCGAAGGACGGGGACATCCCGGTCCTGTTCTATCGGCTGCCGCGCAGGGACTGGCGCGCGGTGATCCACATCTCTACGTTCACCGGCGGCGAGGCGCCCCGGCAATTCGACTTCACGGTCGAGATGAGCGTGCAGGCGTTCGCGGAGGTGTGGCGCGAGGTGGAGAGCAAAAAAATTCTGGACCGGGCGCGCCAGCAGCAAGTCGCCCAGGCTGAAAAGGCCCTCGCCGTCATGGGCGGGGCGACTATGCAGTAACAACAAAAACGAGCGAGGACATGAAGACAATCCGAATCCTGATTCTCCGGCTGCGAGTTGGCCTGCTGCAGATCGAGCGCTCCATGCGCCTCGATTCCGTGCTGACCACGTACTCGGCCACGCCGGACCAGCTGACCGACGAGACGGTCCGCGAGGTGCTGCGCGACGTCGACGAGGACATCGCCGCCGCCCAGGCGCGCATCGCCGAGCTGAAGGCGGAGCCGCCGGAGGAAGGCCACGGTCCGATGTGGCCCGCGTGGCTGCTCGCCGCCGTGCTGGCGGTGGTGCTGGTGGCGCTGTCTGGTTGCGGCGAGCCGCCGCGGCCTGAAGTTTCCGCCGTCACGCCGTCGGGCTACCGAGTTGAGCGCCTGTTTTCGGTCGATGGTTGCACGGTCTACCGGTTCAACGACAGCGGCTCCCGCTACTTCACGAACTGCTCGGGCTCGACCGGCTGGGAGGAGAGGGCCGGCAAGGCGACGCGCCCGGCCGGCGTGGTGGGAGGTCGCCAGGCATGACCCATACCAGCGAAGCCGCGAGCGTGGCGTGGAAAGAAGAGTTCGCTAAAGCGGCTATGGAGTATCGATCTGCCTATCTTGGGGGTGTGCCTATGGCCTATGCGAATCTGCTTCGCGTTGCCCAAGCCGCACCTGCCGCGAGCGTGGCGCAGATGACGGATGAACGGGTCTCGCAGATCGCAATGGGTGTTGAGGCTCGCCATCCAGAGTTCCATAAGGTGAGCACAGCGGCGCTCTTAGCATTCGCCCGCGACATCCTAGCGAGCGTGGCGCAGGGGCTGACGGATGAGCAGATTCTGGACATTGCCAGCGATTTCTCGGAATGGACGGAAGTGGGATATGCCATCAGCGACAAAGTGGCATTCGCCCGCGCCATTCTCGACCAAGCCGCACCGCCTGCCGCACCAGCGAGCGAGCAAGACGACTGGCGATCAGCCGTCCGCGCGGCGTGCTCACATCTTGATTACCCGATTGATGCCCCGCAGCGCGTTCAGGACGCACTGCGTGCGCTGAAGGATTCCATGCGCACCGCCCCGCCCGCACCAGCTACCGGGAAATCGGGGGCGGAGTTTTCCGCAGGCATGGCGCACGCTGCCGAGATTTGTGACCGGCGCGAAACCGAGGCGTGGGCGGACTATGAGCGCACGAAAAGCAAGCACGCAAAGGGAGAAGCCGATGGTCTGGTCAACGCGGCGCATGCCATTCGCGCAGAGATTGTCGCCACCCCGCCCGCAGCAGAGGCATCGGCGACGATTGCCGGAATGCGTGTGGTTGTGGACCCGCGCCTGGCTCCGGGCGAGTTTGAAATCCGCGCATCGGCGCAGCAGGATGAGCGCGAGGCGCGGGCATTCGAAGATTGGCTAGCCCGAGTGTGCCCATCCGGTGACTGCGAGGCAGTGCAGCGACAGTGGGAAGAAAGCAGTGATTACGCTGACTTGCATGATGACCAGCAGGTGCAGGCCGGTGGCGAGGATAAGCGCGATGCGGAGCGGTATCGTTTCATCAAGCGCAGCAGGTTAATTCTGAGCGGCGGGCACACCAAGTTCGGCTGGCCGATTTCACCCTTTGGCGACCAATGCGACAAGTACATCGACGCCGCCCTGGCCCGCGAGCAGCCGCAAGGAGATAGCAATGGCTGACTTCATCAAAGACGGCGGCCCGGCGTTTCCCGGAGAGAAAGACGTCGTGTACGTCGATTCTCTTGGATACGAGAAGGGGACCAAGCGCGCTATCGTTGCCGGCATGACCCTGCGTGACTATTTTGCGGGGAAGGAATTGGCTAAGGTCGATGGCGTAAGCGTCAACGACATCCCATCTGCCTACCTGCGTTTGGCAGACCACTGCTACCGAATGGCCGACGCCATGCTCATCGCCCGCGAGCAGCCGCAACCGTCGAATGGCGACCGGGAAGGGGGTGCGGTGTGACTGACATATTTCGTACATGGAACATCGTAACGGGGAAGGCCGCTGAAATGGCGCGTATCTCTTTGGGCCGCACCTGCCACGACTGCGTTGCGCATGACATCAGGCTGCAAGCGTTGGCCACCAGCGCCAGCAACGCAGACAGTCTGACGCTTGACGCTGGCGACATTGAATTCTTGGCTGCAAGGCTGCGCCGCCTGTTCAACCATTTCGCATATACGCTTCCAGAGTTTGCGAAGGACGATAAGCAACTGATCGGGATCGCGCCAACATGCATAGGCGCCGTGCTGGCGAATCTCGCTGCTGATAGCGCCAGCAACGCGGGCGAAGTTGAGCCGATAGCGTGGGAGGCGACTACGGTCGGCTTTATACGGTTCCTGACGGACAGCCGATATAAGAAGCTGCGCCCCGAGCATCAGCGTTGGTATCGCCCGGTGTGCAGCAACGCGGGCGGGGCTGTGGTGGCTGGAACCGCACTCCCCGCACAAGCGGGGCAAAAGACGGTGTCATGTTGGATTCATCCCGATACGCTTGCAATGCTGGCGGACGGAAAGTCTGGCACGGTATGGGCGCATCAAGGTCTGGCGGAAAAGCGCGTGCCCCTCTACACCCACCCCGCCCCCGCATCGAAAGAGCCTGTGGCGGATGAGCGATGCAACCGTTGTGGCCATGAAAATCACAGCGGCTCATGCGTCAATGTGCATCCCGATAAAACGCCTATCAAACAGGAAAGCACGCTGGATGGGTTGCGAGACTGCCTGCAAAAGATGGTGGATGCGAATTTGGAAGATTCTCTTGGGCCAAACCACCTTGCGCTGTGCCTAAAGCAGATGGCATATGAGGCTTTAGAGCTGACCCAAAAAGTTCAGCCTGTGGCGGATGAGCGGGCGGCATGGGACAAATGGGTTAAGAAGGATACCATTCACGGGGGATTCGTTTCTCATCGTGACTTCGCTGCCGGATTCCGCGCCGCGCTCGCCACCGTGCAGACGGATGCCTTCATCCCGACGACGCCACAAGAAATGATCGAGTTTATCGGCAGCAATTTTGACTCGATGCAGGCCGACCAATGGACTGATGAGGTCATCCCGAAACCGGCAGGCGATCTTAGTAATGTCCGGTATTCATTGACGGTCCATGACTTGCTAAGCGCATTCGATTGGGCCGGGTTACACGACGCCGCCATGGATCGGTCGGCGCTGGGGCGGGAGGGTGCGCGATGACGAGCGCCGGTGAAAAGCTCATGCTCGCCGCTGCGTTTGCGCTCGCCGCCGCGTCCGCGCAGCCGGTCGCCCAGGTGCCGCAGATGGGCGGGCCTGCCATCGGTGACCGCAAGTCGCCCGGCCGTGCAAAGCGTCGCGCCGCCAACAAGGCCGCCCGCAAGGCGCGCAAGCAGGGGCGTAAGTGATGCGCATCTACATCGCTGGCCCTATGACGGGCCTCCCCGAACTGAACTTCCCCGCCTTCCGTGATGCGGCCGCCCGGCTCCGCGCCGAGGGCCACGAGGTGGTGAACCCCGCCGAGATCAATGTGGACCCGTCCGCCGGCTGGCTGGAATGCATGCGCGCCGACATCCGCGAGCTGGTGACGTGCGACGCGGTCTACCTGCTGCCGGGGTGGGAGAAGTCGCGCGGCGCCAGGCTGGAGTCGCAGATCGCGCAGGGGCTCGGCTTCGAGGTGCTGGCGGCGCCTGTCGACGGCTGCGATTGCCGGACCTGCCGCCCGATCACCATCTCCGCGATGCGCTTCGTCGTCTGCGCGGTGTGCGGAAACAAGCGCTGCCCGCACGCCAATGACCACCGGCACGCCTGCACGGGAAGCAACCAGCCCGGCCAGGCAGGGAGTGCGTACGCATGACCGTCTACGTCGACGACATGGCCGCACCATACCGGGGCATGCTCATGTACCACATGATCGCCGACACGAAGGCCGAACTGCTCGCCATGGCGCGGGAGATCGGCGTCGCCGCCCGCCACATTCAGAAGGAAGGGACCGCGCAGGAGCATTTCGACATCTGCAAGTCTATGCGCGCGAAGGCGGTGCGCCTCGGTGCCGTGGAGATCGAGTGGCGCCAGACGGGGGCAATGTGCCGCCGTCGCCGGGTGACGGGCGCGCTGGGGCGACCCGACGATGCGGTCGCCTGGCAACGCGAGCAGGTGGCCGCCCGGCAGGCCGCGAACAAGGAGGCACATGGCGAAGGGTGATCTGACCGCGAAGCAGGAGCGATTCGTCGCGGAGTACCTGATCGATCTGAACGCCACGCAGGCCGCGATTCGGGCGGGCTACAGCGAACGCACCGCGCGCCAGGCAGGTGCGGAAAACCTTGCAAAACCTGTCATTGCCGAGGCGGTGCAGGAGGCGATAAAGGCGCGTCAGACCCGCACCGAGATCACCGCCGACCGTGTGTTGCTCGAACTGTCCCGCATCGCCTTCTTCGACCCTCGCAAGCTGCTCCGCGACGACGGCAGCCCGAAGCCGATTGGCGAACTGGACGACGATACCGCCGCAGCGCTGGCCGGTCTCGACATTACCGAGGAGTGGGAGGGCAGCGGGGAAGACCGCGTCTTCATCGGCTACACCAAGAAGTACAAGATCAGCGACAAGAACACGGCGCTGACCAACGCCATGCGGCACCTTGGCATGCTGAAGGACAAGACAGAGGTGTCTGGCCCGGGTGGCGGCGCGATCCCCGTGCTGAATCTGCGTATCGGGAAGAAGTGACAGAAGCCGCGCTCGACATCGACCTGCACCCGAAGCAGGGCGTCGCCTTCGAGAGCCTGGCGACCGAGATCCTGTACGGTGGCGCGGCCGGCGGCGGCAAGTCTTTCTTCATGCGCGCGGCTTCCATCATATGGTGCGCCATGATTCCCGGCCTGCAGGTCTACCTGTTCCGCCGCACCTACGACGATCTGATCAAGAACCACATCGAGGGCTCCAGCGGCTTCCGCGTGCTGCTGGCGCCGTGGGAGGCCGCGGGGCTGGTGAAGATCGTCGAGACCGAGATCCGTTTCTGGAACGGGGCGAAGATCTACCTGTGCCACTGCGAGCACGAGAAGCACCGCTTCAAGTATCAGGGCGCCGAGATCCACGTGCTGTTGATCGACGAGCTGACGCTTTTCACCGAGATCATTTATCGATTCCTGCGCACCCGCGTCCGGATGACGTCGATCACGGTGCCCGAGCAGTTCGCCGGCGGCTTCCCGCGCATCCTGTGCGGCAGCAACCCGGGCAACGTCGGCCACGCCTGGGTGAAGTCGACCTTCATCATGTGCGGTGACGAGCGCGTCGAGCCGCTGGCAATCCGCCAGATGCCGCCGGAGGAGGGGGGCATGCGCCGCCAGTACATCCCGGCCACCCTCGACGACAACCCGACGATGGCCGTCGACGACCCCACATACCGGGACCGGCTCCGCGGCCTGGGCAATGCCGCCATGGTGAAGGCGTTCGAGCGGGGCGACTGGGATGCCGTGGTCGGCTCGTTCCTCGAGGGCATATGGGACGACGACGAAGTCATCGTCGATCCGTTCCCGATCCCGGCCACGTGGAAGGTGTGGCGCTCCATGGACTGGGGCTTCGCCAAGCCGTATGCCATCTACTGGCTGGCCCTTGACCACGACGGCGTCTATTACGTCTGGCGCGAGCTGTACGGCTACGGCGGTAAGGCCGATGTCGGCACCCGCGAGGACGGCAAGGCCGTCGCGCAGAAGGTCAAGAAGATCGAGGAGCGCGACGAGCGCATGGGCTACGAGTACCGGTACAACCCGGCGGACTCGGCCATCTTCGCTGAGCAAGGGCACCAGAAGTCCATCGGCAAGATGTTCCGCGACGAGGGTGTGAAGTGGGTGGAGTGTTTCAAGGGCAAGCGCTCCCGCGCCAACGGCGCGCAAGAAGTCGTTGCGCTGTTGAAGGCCGGTAAGCTGAAGGTCTTCCGCACTTGCAAGCACCTGATTCGGACGGTCCCGGCGCTCATGCCCGACGAGAACGACCCCGAGGACGTGAATACCAAGATGGAAGACCACGCCTGGGACGCTCTGCGTTATGGCGTGCAGTCGCGCCGCCGCGCGCCGGACGACGAACAAATGTCCGACGAGGAGAGCAGCGACGTCGATACTTCTGACGGTACCCATCGCATGCACACACGCACCTGACAATGTTTATGCAAACGCAGCCAGACCAGACGCCGGAAACCGCCATGCAGATTGGCGTAGTCGAGGCTGCCCCCGCGCCGGCCCAGCAGCCTCAGTACAAGGACGAGCCGGAGTTCGACGAGCTGGCGAAGAAGTGGAACGGCCGCATTGCGGCGGCGCGCAAGCACTGGGAGAACTTTCACAAGCGCGTAAAGCACAACCGGAAGACCGTGGCCGGGTTCGACTGGTCGAAAAACCCGGACGACGATGACTTCTACAAGCTGCGCGCGAACCTGATCCACGGCACGATCACCGCGATCCTGCCGAACATCTATGCCCGCAACCCGGAGATGTCCGTCACCGGCCTGCACAAGGGCAAGCCGCTGAAGCTGTTTTGCGAGACGCTGCAGACCGTGACGAACCGCGAGCTCGAGCGAGCGAAGCTGAAGACCCGGGCGAAGTCCACCGTGCGCGCCGCGCTGACGGTCTCGTTCGGCGTCGTCAAGGTCATGTATCAGCGGGACATCAAGCAGGATCCGATGATCGTCGCGCGCATCAACGACACGCAGGACAACATCCAGCGCGTCGAAAAATTGCTGATGGACCTGAACGATCCGCAGCAACGCGCCGACGAGGAGGCGACCCGGGCGGAACTGCAGGAGACCATGCGGGCGCTCGACGAGCAGGTCGAGATTGTGGCCGCCGAGGGGCTGGTCATCGACCGCGTGCTGACCGAGCAACTGCTGCTCGACCCGGCGCTTGCGGAGCTTCCGGACTACCCGGACAGCGACTGGATGGCGCAAGTCATCCCCATGAAGAAGTCGCTCGCCGAGGCTCAGTACGGCTACAAGCTGGACAAGGCCAAGCGGTACCGCGACAGCACGACGCAGGCCCGCGCCGACAGCAACCGTCTGCTCTCCGGCGGCGAGGACAAGGCTGGCGATGACGATTGCCAGATCGCCATCATCGAGATTTGGGACAAGCGCAGCCAGACCGTGTACACGCTGGCCGAGGGCTGTGATTGGTGGCTGCGTGAGCCGTACAGCCCGCCGAAGGCCGGCGAGCGCTGGTATCCGTTCTTCATTCTGCCGTTCCAACTGGTCGACGGCCAGGTGGTAGGCCCGTCGCTGGTCGACCTTACCGAGAAGCTGCAGGCCGAGCACAACGGCGCGCGCGACAAGTTCAATCAGCACCGCGAGCTTTGCGAGCCTGGATGGATCGCAGCCAGCGACATCAACGAGAAGACGGTGAAGCGGTACCGCGACTCGACGCTGGGCGAGATCACGATCGTCGACACCGAAGGCAAGCCGCTGAGTCAGGTCATCGTGCCGAAGCAGCACCCACCGATCGACCCGGCCGTGTACGACACGTCGGCCGTGCGCTTCGACTGGGAGCAGGTCACGGGCATGCAGGACGCCGCGCGTTCGACCGTGGTGCAGGCGAAGACTGCCACCGAAGCCAGCATCCAGCAGCAGGCGCTCTCCGGCCGTGTGAGTGAGTTCCGCGATCAGGTCGAGGACTTCCTGCAGGACATCAGCCAATACGCGGCGCAGATTCTGGTCATGGAACTGACGCCCGCCCAGGTCGAGCGCATCATGGGCGCCCCGACAACGGAGACCGTGACGGCCGCGCCCGGCATGCCGCCCGTGGAGGTTCCTGTCCCGTCGTACGACTGGCCGCAGCTTTCCCGTGATCAGGTCTTCGAGATGATCGAGCTGAAGATCCGTGCAGGCACGACGGGCGAGCCGAACCAGATCGAGCAGCAAGAGGTGTGGATCAAGCTGCTGCCTGTGATCCAACCGCTGATCGGCCAGATCATGCAGGTCAAGGCCGCCGGGGGGGACTCCGGCCCGCTGGAGGCCCTGCTGCGCGAGACGATCACCCGCTTCGACGAGAAGCTGGATGTCGACCAATTCATCCCGAAGGCGCCGGCCATGCCCGCCGCCCCAATGCTGCCGCCCGGCGTGGCAGCGCAACCCCAAGGAGCGTAAATAGATGTCCGACCGCGAGGATTTCCTGAACAGCATGAGCTCGAGCACCGAGCCGACCGACGCGCCCGAGCCGCAGGATCCGCCCGAGAACTCGACGCCGGCGGACGATCCTGCCGAGCATGGCACGCCCCGCGCCGAGTCGGCAGCCGCCGCCGACCCGCTCGCCGCGACGAAGTCGTTCCTCGACACCCTGAGCAATCCGGACCCGAACGCCACGCCCGCCGCCGCGCCGGCCGCCGCTGCACCCGCCGCCCAGCCCGGCGCGCCCACTGCAGCCCCAGTTCCCGGCGCCGCACCGGCCGCGCCCGCGACGCCGAAGACGCCCGAGCAGGAGGAGGCCGAACTGCTGGACGGCGTGAAGTCGGAGCGCGGCAAGGAGCGCATCCGCGAAAAGCTGGCCGAACTGCGCGAGAAGTCCGACGAGCTGGACGCCACACAAGCGGACCTGACCGAGTTCCGATCGATGGTGCTCGACGCATATCAGGATCCGCAGGACTTCGCCCGCGCGCTGGAGTTCGGCCGCCTAGTCGCCGCCGGCGACGACAAGAGCCTGGGCACCGCGCTCGCCATGCTGGACGAACAGCGCAATGCGATCGCCCTGCGTCTCGGCGTGGACGTTGCCGGCGTCGACCCGCTGGTCGACTTCCCGGAACTGAAGAAGGCCGTCGATGACATGGAGATCACGCGCGAGCAGGCGGTGAAGCTCGCGAAGTACCAGCGTCAGGAGCGCCAGCAGACCGAGGCCGCGCAGGCACAGCGCCAGGCGCAGCAGCAGGTCGAGCAGTCCCGCCGCGACTTCGACACCGAGATTGCCGGCCTGCAGGACACCGCGGTGAAGTACTTCACCACGCGCGCGCAGGAAGTGGACTATCCGGCGAAGATGGAGCAGATCAAGGCGTACTTCAGCAAGCCCGAGAACGTGCAGAAGTTCGTGACGTCGTTCCAGCCGGGGCAGTGGCTCTCACAGTTCCAGTTCATGTACGACAACATCCGCACAGCGCCGGCCCAGCGCCCGAGCGCTCACCACCAGCCGCTGCGCTCGCGCCCCGCGCTGGGCGGCACGCCGGCGTCCAACCCGAACGCCTCGAGTATCGACCGCATGGCGTCGACGCTGGACAGCATGGGCATTTGAACAACGGGCCGCCAGGCCCGGTAGCCAAAAATGCTTTACGCACTAGCCGTATTGGTATAGTGCGATTGCCTTACCGCGACAGGTGAGGGCGCGCAATCAGGGAAATGCAGCGCGTAACCGGACATCGCGCCCCGGCCGGATAGCTGCCCGTCACCAGTCGCACCACACCTCAATTGTCGCTGTATCGCCGGGATCGCGTCCGGTAGCGCAGTCGATGAGGGCCACAAGTCGCAGCAGCCGAGAGTCGCGCACGGCAGGCCCGAGTCGAAACCATTCGGCCTTGCGTCCCGAAACGGTGTGAGCAGGAGCAACACCCCTTCTCATATTCGGAGCGACAAATGCCCATTTCCGCACCCGACCTCGCCTATCTCGGCAAGGTCTCCCTCGACGAGTACATGCGTAACACCCCGGTCGATCAGATCGGCGTGGAGCATCCGCTGCTGAAGAAGCTGATGAGCAAGCGCAAGCTGTTCCTCGGCGCGAAGCAGAACGTCGTCGTGAACATCCGCAAGTCGTACGACAGCAATTTCGCCTGGGCGTACGGCGAGGCCGCGGTCTCGTTCAACAAGCGCCAGACCACCGATCAGGCTGCCTTTCCGTGGCGCCGTGCCGTGGATGGCTTCTACATCCCGCACGACACGCTGTTCGGCAACGGCATCAAGGTTCGCGAAGGCGAGCGCGGCGCGTTCAAGCTGGAGCAGAACGAGAAGGTCCAACTGCTGAACCTGCTCGACGAGCAGATGGAGTCGTTCAAGCTCGGCTTCTTCGAGAAGCTGGACCTCGAACTGCACCGCAATGGCACGGCCTCGACCGACGCAGTGACCGGACTCGACGGCCTGATCGTGACCGCCCCGGCTACCGGCGTTGTCGGCGGCTTGGACCGCGCGACCGCGACCTACTGGCGCAACAACGCCGCGACGGCCATCGCTTCGGGCACGGCCGGCGCGCTGCTCGACGCCATGGAAAAGCAGTGGCGCGCCTGTATCCGTAACGGTGGCACGCCCGACTTCATTCTGGCCGGCTCGGACTTCATCGACGCGTACCGTAAGTGCGTGACGCTGACCCAGAACACCGACGCATCGAAGCCGAAGACGATCGACGGCGCGACCGGTACGGGTGCTTCCACCGGCCTGTACTTCAAGGGTGTCGAAATCGTGTGGGATCCGAACTTCTCGACGCTCGACGCTCTCGACGCGCCGGTGATCCCGTGGGAGAAGCGCTGCTACTTCCTGAACACGAAGCACATTGAACTGCGCGACGACGACATGGACATCGTCACGCCGACCCGTCCGTACAACATCCTGGCGCTTTACCAGATGATCAATCTGCGTCTCGCCCTGGTGTTGAAGCGTTCGAACGCTCATTCGGTTCTGTCCATCGCTTGATCCTCGCGGTCGTCAAAAGGCGACCCTTTACCCGGCTGGCCGGAAGGCTGGTCGGGCTTTTCTCCAGATTCGCTACAACAGATCGAGGTAAGAGATGCCCAAGCTCTCCGTATTTTCCGTCGTAGTCCGCCGCGACAGCAACACGTCCACTCCGGTCGAAGTGCCCGAGCACGAGGTCGCCATTCTGCAAACCATCTTCGGCGAGGAGCACGTGCACAACACGCGCCACCAGTCGATTGCCGACGCCGGCCTGACCGATGAAGATGTCGTCGGCGAGAGCGAGTTCGGCGAAGGCGAGTTCGATCGCCTGGCTGCCAAGTACGGCGGAAACGAGGAAGGTCTGCTCGTCGAACAGGTCTTCGGAAAGAAGGCGACGAAGGGTCTCGAATCGGCAATCGAGAAGAGCGTCAAGCCCAAGCGGAGGGGCGCCGCCAAGGCCGCGACTACCGAGACCGATCCGCAGTAATCAGCAATCCACATAGGAACGCGCGAGAATGCCGCAGCCGCCCAAGTACCAGCGCACGAAGGACTTCACGGTCGACTATGGCGACCAGACCGACCACGCTGCGCTGAACGCCGAGCTTGACGGGGCTGCGGCATCCATCAACGCGATCCGCACGAATCTCGCGCTCATCCAGCGCGACGACGGGAAGCTGAAACAGGGTGTCGTCACTGCGGATTCCGTAGACCCGACATTCATCAACGAGATCAGCCAGGGCGTCGTCGCTGAAGTGCAGGGGTTCGCCGATCAGGCTGAAGCATCGGCCGTTGCGGCGACGAATGCCGCTGTGACCGCGACAGGGGCGGCCGCTACTGCCACGCAGGCGCGCGCGGACGCGACGACGAGCGCCGCCGCCGCCGGGCTTGCTGCGCAGGCCGCTGCGGACAGCGCGGCTTCGGCTGCTGCCTCGCAGACCGCCGCGGCGGGGTCCGCAACTGCCGCCGCCGGTAGCGCCGCCGCTGCGGCGACGTCCGCCTCGAATGCTGCAACCTCTGCGACCAACGCAGCGGGAAGCGCGACGACGGCCACCGCACAGGCGGGGATCTCCACGACCAAGGCGGGCGAGGCAGCTGCCAGCGCCACGGCGGCGGGAAACAGCGCAACGAGCGCAGCAGCGTCGCTCTCCGACTTCAGGGGGCGGTACTACGGCGGCTTGGCCGCTGACCCGGTAACGGATCCCAACGGCAACGCGATCGAAGCTGGTGACCTGTACGCAAACACCGTTGCGAACGAGCTGCGCAGGTACTCCGGTACCGCGTGGGTTGCCGCATTCGGCGGCGTGCCGAACGATGGCACCGTGACCGAAGCGAAGTTTTCGACGTCCGTGCGGCAGTCGCAAGTCGGGAAGATCAGCTACTTCGCGCGCAGCACTGCGCCGACCGGCTGGCTGAAGGCGAACGGCGGGGCAGTGCCTGTATCCGGGTATCCGGATATCGTCTCGGCGATCTACTGCGGCGATGCGCTGAACGCGTCGGCACTCTTCGGGTATCGGTGCAACAACTCCGACGGTACCGGCCGCAGCACGACCGGTGCATTCATCGTACTGCCCGATCTCCGCGGCGAGTTCATGCGCGGGTGGGACGATTCGCGTGGGATCGACCCGGGCCGCTCCTTCGGCACGGTGCAGGCCCAGCAGCTTATCGCGCACGAACACTACAACGACCCTGCACAAAACAACTGGTGGGGTGACGCGCCAGGCCTCGGCATCATCAATATCGGCGGCTCGACGCTGCAGATCAACCGGTCGACCACAACCGGCGGCGTAAAGGCCGCTGTAGCCACGGGTTCGGAAACGCGCCCGCGTAACTTCGCGCTGCTCGCCTGCATTAAGACCTAAGGGCTAGGCATGGACATCTACCACTTCCACCCCACGACTGGCGAACTGATTGGCTTTGGTCAAGCAGACCCAGATCCGAACGTCCCGGGCAATTGGATCATCCCCGGCTTTGCGACGAACAACATTCCGCCAGCGGCAGAGCCCGGCCATGCGGTGTGCCGCATCGATGGGGAGTGGCGACAAGTAACCGACCTGCGCGGCTCAACGGCATACCAGAAGGCGGACCGCGCCGCGGTGGAAATCGAAGCCCTCGGCGATCTGCCGGACAACCTGACGCTCGTTGCACCGCCTGGCGACGACTACATGTGGTCGGATGACGCCTGGGTCGTCGACGAGCAGAGGCGCGCGGCGAATGTGCTGGCCGCAGCCATCGGGCGCCGTGCGCAACTGCTCGCGGAAGCGAACGAGATTACCTCCGGCATGGCGGATGCCTACATCGCGGGGCTCATGACGCCGGATGAAGAGACTTACTACCGCGCAATGGCCGCGTACAAGCTGACGCTGTCGAAGCTACCGCAGCAAGCAGGCTGGCCGGGCACAGTGACCTGGCCAGTTTTGCCGGCGTGATGAATGTCCGCGATAGGGTCATCGCGGTTCCACAATACGTAGAAATGAAGGGAAACGGGTAATGGAGCCGACTACTACTGCGGGCGGGATTCTAGGCGTGAAGTACGCAACTCTGGTTGCGGGCTTCTTCGGAGGCGTGGCCTCTCTCTCGTACGTGCGGGAGCTGACGCGCCTGCAGATGGCGATGGCAGTCGTAACCGGCGCTGTGACGGCCGGATACCTGACGCCGCTCGCAAACAAGTATCTCGGCATGTTCGTCACCACCGGTCCGGAGATGGAGGGCGCATGCGCGTTCCTCATCGGCGTCATGGCCCTGAACATCATCCCAGGCTTCATGCGTCTGTCGGCGATGTTCAAGAAAGATCCGGCCGGTTTCCTGAAGAACGGAGGCAAGGATGCTGAGCGCAGCTAACTGGATCTTCGCTGCAATCATCGTATGGCACTCGCTGACAACGCTCAACGCGATGACCCGCGCTAGTGCGATGGCGCCTCGCGTGGCCTTCGTGTTGATCGCGGCAGGCGCGTTCTCGTTTGTGCTGGCGCCGCTTTACAAGGCGCCCGAGCCTGAAGTCGGTACCGTCATGTTCACAGCTGGCGTTGCGGTCTGGTGCCTGTATCGAACCTACCGGAGGAAGCATGTCGCAAGCCCCAGCGTACGAGCGCAGTAAGAATTTCCTCGACAACAACCCGGACCGCACTGACCACGCCGCGCTGAACAACGAGTTCGACAAGGTCGCGACCTCGATCAATGCTGTCCGGGAGAACCTCGCGCTCATCCAGGCGGACGACGGCACGCTTGCCGCCGAGTCGGTCGGAATCGACCAACTCACTGCCGAAGCGCAGGCGCACCTCGCTACACCGGGTCCGCAGGGTCCGCAGGGTCCGCAGGGTCCGCAAGGCGTGCAGGGTATCCAGGGCGAGAAGGGCGAAGTCGGCGCGACGTTCGCCGCAGACGTCCGCGACCTCGCTGCAAATCGCTCGCTCTACGATGCGCAGGGCGGAGGCTTCTGCTTTCTCGCCACCGATACGGGCAAGATGTACTTCAAGCTGTCGGCTGCCATGGGCAATTGGTCCGCCGGCTTCAATTTCGGCATCGGCCCGCAAGGCCCGACCGGTCCTGCGGGCGCCACCGGGACGCAGGGTCTCCAAGGTCTCCAAGGACCGCAGGGTCTCCAAGGCCCCGCAGGTCCTACGGGCGCGACCGGTCCGGCCGGCGCTGTCGATTACTCGATCGCCATCCGGAAGGACTCGGCAGCATCTCAGTCGATGGTCGGTGCGCTGCAGAGCCCGTCGTTCACTGCCAAGCAGTATGCATCGGCGCCGGAGTACCGCTTCGAGGGCTTTACACTGAAGCTCGATCTGAGTGGCGATCGTATCCGTTCAATGGACAGCGATAACAGGCGCGATTTCGATGCGCGCGCCTACTATTCGTCGGGTACTGCGGCCGGCTCGACCGGTTTCAAGTTGGCGAACGGCACGGACATCGGCACGCTGTTTGACCCCGCCGGCGCGGCGTCGAACAAGATCGACACGATCGACACGCTCGCGAAGTCTGCCAGCCTGGCCGGGAAAACCAGCGTATCGGTGCAACTTATCCGGACTGGCAATCAGCTATCCATCCAACTGACGACGACATGAGCGGCCTGCAATCCCGTTATCGCACTCTTGGTCAGCTCCGCACGGATCTGCGCGTACGATTGGGCTTCATCGCGCAAGGGCCGGCGGCCGCCAACAATCAGGCGACGCTCGACTCGTTCCTGCTCGAGGCGCACGACTACGTCTACGCGCGCCTGAATCCATCCCCGGCCAGGAAGAAGACTATCATCCGGCTTCAGCCGGGCCAATGGCTGTACGACTTCCACAATGACGTCGAGGACGAAGACATCGATCCCGGCCTCGTGCTGTCGGTGTGGGTGAAGATCGGCGACAGTATGGCCGAGCCGCTGACGCAGGGCATCAACGAGTACGACCGCACGATGGACACGTCGCGGATGTGGCCGAACAAATACGACACGCTGAACGGCCAGATGGAATTGTCGCCCGTGCCCGACCAGCAGTACGACCTGATCGTCGAGTACATGGCATCGGCCGGGCGCTTCGAGCAGGAACAGGACCGGAGCAGCGTGCCCGATCGGCTCGTGTTCTCGTATGCACTGGCGAATGCCAAGGCACATTACCGCCACCCTGACGCACAGGCTGTGGCGACGACCTTCACCAACCTGCTCGCGATCGAACTGTCTAAGCAGCACGAGAACCGGCGCTATGTGAAGTGCACCGGGACGAGCGACGAAACTCCGCAGGTCGTGCAGACCGCCAGCGGTTACAAGCTGCGAGTGTAAGCATGGGCTCGATTACGTTCGACCGTTTCGACCTTGGTATCGACCTGCGCAAGGGCGCCAGCGTCTCGGACGCGAACCGCCTTCGCGAGATGAAGAATGCTTTCGTCACGAAGGGGCTCGCGACCGAGAAGCGGCCAGGCTTCGTGCGCGTTACGACGTTGGAGCCAGGTACCAAAGGGCTGTTTGCCGCCTTCGGCAAGCTGCACACCTTCTACGGTCAGGGCACCATCAACCACGCCGACGCACGCTTCCAGGCGCACAAGCTGCCAGCCTTCGGCACGAACGAGCAGGGCATCACAGACTGCCGCTTCGCTGACGTCTTCAACGGCGCGATCTATGCGGTGGTCGAATACAACTTCAACACCGTCCAGCACCACTACCTGAACGGCGCGCCTAATCAGTACATCTCGGACGCAAACTGCCCACACACCTCGGCAGTGCTGAAAATTGCTTCGAAGATCTTCGCGGTATCCCCTGACGGCTCCGCCGTTCGATACTCGAAGACCGGAGACCCACGCGATTGGACGACGGCCAATGATGCGGGCTTTCTGCCGACCGGCCTCAATGCGCGCGGCGATCGCAGCACCAATGCGCTCGGCGTCTATCAGAACAAGCTTGTCGCACTGGCTCGCGATGGCGCCCAGGTCTGGTTTGTGGATCCTGACCCGAGCGCAAACAAGCTCGAAGAGATCGTCGAGAACGTAGGGACGTCGTTCCCTCGCACTGTGACGACCGTCGCCGGCGACCTGTACTTCCTGTCTGACTTCGGATTCAGGTCGATCACGACGCTGCAACTCGTGTCGAAACTGGCCGACGTCGACATCGGATCGCCGATTGATTCGCTCGTGCGGCCGGAGACGCGGAAAAGCACCACGGCGCCGCGGGCGGCGTACTACTACGGCACCGGCCAGTACGTATGCGCCATCGGCGATCAGCTCTTTGTCTATTCGCTCTCGCGCACGGCAAAGATCGCCGCATGGTCTCGATACATCCTGCCTTTCACGGTCGATGCATTCGCCGAACTGCAGGGCGTGCTCTATGTTCGGTCCGGTGACACCGTCTATCAGCTTAGCGAGGAAGTGCATGCTGACGACGGCAACCCGTTCGAGGTTCTGCTCGAATTGCCGTACATGGACTTCAAGACCCCGGGCCAGACGAAGCGCATCTATGGCGTCGATCTTGTGATGGAAGGCGAGTGCGACCTCTCGGTTGCATTCGATGTCAGAAATCCAGATGCATATACGCCGCCCGTTAGAGTACGTGGCAATACACGTGGTGGCGGCGTGATCCCGGTTGAGTGCGCTGGCACGGAGTTCTCGCTGCGATTCCGCAACTTCGATGACAAACCGTTTCGACTGGATGCAGTGACCGTCTACTACGACAACCTGGGCGCGATATGAGGGTTCGCTTTCTGGCAGCTGAGGAGATCGACGCAGAATTTGACAGGCTCCGGCCCGTCTTCGAGCGCGTGCCAACGGTTGCCGATTACACGCACGACGACATCCCAAGGCTCGCCAAGAATGGCGCGATGGTTGTCGGGTATGCGGAGGAGGGCGGCGAGGTGCTGGCGGTAATGGCGTTCGAGTTCCTGCACTACGTGCGAATCAACGCTGTGAACATCGTTGCACTGGCGGGTACCCGTCTCGATGAGATCCATGCGCAGTTCTTCGAGGCGTTCAGGGAATTTTGCCGGCTGGCGGACGTGACGGACATTGAGGCGCGCTGCGGTGAGGGTATGGCCCGCCTGCTGCAGCGCTACGGTTTTTCGCGTACGTATCAGATTGTTTCTTGCAAGGTTTAAAGGAGAGCGGCTATGGCCAGTGGGGGTGGTGACGGCGGCGCGGGCGCCGCGCGGAAACAGGAAGATGATCGCCAGGCGCGGATCAAGAGGTCGGTCGATGCGATCAACTCCATCTTCAACGGTCAGGCCGTTACGCAAGGGACGGGCCGCGCGACGTCGTATGACCCGAATGCCACGTACTACGACGAGGACGGGAATGTCTTCGTCGCTCCTTCTGTACGGGAGACAGTGAACCAGGGTGGGACTTGGGTGGCGGGTGGTAGCGACGGGCCGGGATACTGGGAAGGCGGCCAGATGGTGGATAGCGTCATCCCAGATATGAACGCGATCAACAATCTGCTCTCTGATGGCAAGCTCTTCACGAGCCGGAACACGACGCAGCCGGTCAGTACCAATCGGACGCAGCTCTACGACACGCAGAAGCAGGCCGTGACTGACCTGAACCGACGCGAAGTCGATCGCCAGTACACTGAAGCCGAGCGTTCGAACCGCTTCGCACTTGCGCGGAATGGCTTGCTGGGCGGCTCTGCCGACGTCGATAGCAATGCCGACCTGCAGCGCAGGACGAACGAAGGGATCATGCAGGCGACCGCGCTCGGCGACCAGGCGGCATCGGATCTTCGCACCGCCGACGAGCGTACCCGGCAAAGCCTGATCTCGATGGCCCAGTCCGGAATCGATACCGGCACGGCGCAGCAAACTGCGCTGGCTGGCCTGAATGCAAACTCGCAGGCAGCAGAAGGTGCGCGCGGCGGCGCGACCATCGGGAATCTGTTCTCGGATCTGTCGCAGGCATATCTCGCGAATCAGGTGAACGCTGGCCGCACCGCGGGATTGAACACACCGCAGCAGTGGTACGGCGTGTCGTCGCCGCAGCAGACGTACGGCGGCAGCACCGCGCGATAAGGAGCGCACATGACTGGGTTCGAGATTGCTGCCGTCGTCGCCATGCTTGCCGGTGCGGCGGTTCAGTACAAGGCAAGCCAGGACGCCTCCGCGCGTCAGCAGCGAGAGATCGCGGCGTCGCTGGCCCGGCAGCGCGACCTGCAGATGCAGGCTGAGGACAAGGCCAAGAAGACGGCCGAAAGGTTCGCCCCGGACGAGCGGCAGAAGGAGCAGACGCAGATCGAGGACCAGCTCACCGACGAATTCAACGCGCCGGTGCAAAGCGCACAGCAGATCAACAACGCGCAGAGCACCACGCAGGGCAACGTGTCGAGCGACTACGTCGCGGCGAAGGCGGCGTCGAACGTCACCCAGATGAAGCAGGCCGAGACCTTGGCCCGGCTGCTCGGTAAGACGACGGCAGCGAGTCGCCTGCGCACGAACGAGGCAGTCCGCGTCGCAGACGCCGCGGCAGGCGTTGACCGGCTCGGTAGCTTCTCGCGCGGTCAGGCGGCAGCGGACCAGATCGGCATCAACGCCGCTGGCCGGCCGGATGCTGGGATGGTGCTTGGAGGCCAAGTTCTCGGCGCTGCCGGCGCTGGCGGCCTGGCTGCCGCTGGCGCGGCAGGAAATGCGGGCACCGCAGCCCAATATGGCACGACTGCGGGGTCGCAGCAGACCGCCATGCTCGCCGCGCAGGATGCCGGATTTGCCGCGCCGTCGTGGTCGAACACGTGGTCGGGCACTCTGGGCAAGATCTTTCAAGGGGTGCGGTCATGAAATTCACTCTGGACAGTTACAGCGCCGAGCCGATGGCGCAGGGCGTCGCCCAGGCCATCAAGACGGCGGCCATGGTCCCGATGGCCCGCGAGCAGGCAGAGCAGGGCGCCGCGTTGAACACCGCGCGCACCTATGCCGCCAACATGAGCGGCAACAAGGCGGGCGCGGAAGCCGAGAACATGCGCTATACCCTCGGCCAGCGCCAGGGCGTCGAGGATCTGATCGCCAAGAATCCGCAGTTCGCTGACTACCTGAAGAACGCGGTGCGGCTATTCGGGCTGACCGGTGACACCAACGCCGAGCGCGTGGCGAAGGCCGGCACGGAAATGCAGACGCAGGGCATCCGCGACCAGGCGCTCGCCGCCGTTGACGATGTCGATCGCATGAACCGCCTGAACACACTGGCGAAGCCCGGCGATACCTACATGCCGTACGACAACGTCGGCAATACGGGCGTCTCGCTGAACAAAGCCACCGGCACGCAGGTCTCTGCGAACCCTGTGCTCGCGAAACTGTATCAAGCGGTGCAGGGCTCCATCGCCAATGAGAACAACGCGCAGGCTGGCGCCGCTGGCGCCTCTGCCGCGCTGTCGAACGAGCGCCGCAAGGCCATCGTGCAGGGCGACGTGCGCGAGGGCACCGATGCCGCAGGCAACCCGATTGCATACCGAGTCGGTACGGCCGGCAAGGTTGAGGTGATCGACGGTGTCGCGCCGCGGACGCGCTCCAGTGGCGCCGACGCGGCCACGACGAAGGCCCGCGCACGGATCGCTGAGCAGGTCGCAAAGGATCCGATGATCGCGCCAGAGGATCAGGAGGCCGAGGTCGAGCGCCGGATGCGCCTGGCGACCGGCCCGAGCGTGCGCGACTACGCCGCTGCGGCGAAGAATCCCGGCGGCGCCAGGTCCGCCACTAAGATGGATTCCGACATGCCTGCCGGCATCCCCGCCGGCGCGAAGCAGATCGGCACGGCCGGCGGAAAGCCGGTATGGCAGGCACCCAACGGCAAGCGATATATCGTGGAGTGATACAGGATGGCGGTTCGTGAGTTTTCCGGGCAGTTGGACGGTGTGAAAGAGTTCGACGGTCTGCTGGATTCCGAACTGCCGCCTGGTCAGGCAGCATTCGGCGTCTATCGGGCGCCGAAGCAGAAGCCGGCAGAGCGCGTCTCGCCCAAGTCAGACATCGGTGTTATGGGACTGGCGAAGCCCGAGCCCGGTGCGCCGCCCAGTCCTGCGACACAGGCGGTCGTCGACCGTTGGCAGGAGCGGCTGACCCGGCCTGTCGAGGCCGGCACGATCGGACCGATTCAAGGACCAGAAGCCTCCACCGGTAGCGTCGTCTCCGGGCTGATCAATGCGCTGTACTCCAGTGCGCAGAAGACGCGCGCGGGCATGCGGGCTTCCGTCGCCGATATTGTTGGCTCGCCCGATGCGGCGGCAACCGCGCGCCGGGAAGTTGCGGACGCCCAGCTTCGCGAAGCCGCCACTACCCCAGCATTTGAGAGCCCGACGGCCGCCGGTATCTATGGCGGCGTGGCGAGCACGCTGCAACAAATTCCAGCTGTGGCCGCTGGCCTGGCGACCCGCAGCCCCGCAGTTGCTACGGCAGCTATGGTCGCGCCGCTGGTGCCGCAGCAATACGGCGTCTATCGCGGGGCTGGTGCTGACCCGATGACCGCCGGCCTTGGCGCCGCTGGCTATGCCGGCGCCGAGTACCTGACCGAACGCCTCCCGATGGGCGTGATCGTGAGCAAGCTCGGCAAGGTTGGTGCGCTGAAGCTGGTAACTGACTGGATGGTCAAGGACGGGCTCGGCGAGCAGGCTGCAACGCTGGCGCAGGACGCTATCGACAAGGCGATCGCGGAACCGGACAAGACGTGGGGCGATTACCTGCGCGAACGCCCCGACGCCGCGTACCAAACGTTGATCGCCACGCTGACACAGGGCGGCATCATGGGTGGCGTCAATTCCGGCGTTCGTGCTGTGCAGCGTGCGGAAGACCGCGCCGTCGCTGAAGACGCGCGGCAGACGGCGCTGATCAAGGCGGCGGAATTCTTCAAGGCGCCGGCCGGCGTGGCTCGCGAACTGCCTGCCGACGTGCCGCTTGATGGTGAAGCGCCGGCCGCATCCGCACCCGACGCCGTGCCCCTGGCGCAGGCCCCTGCCGCTGTCGTGGCCGAGCCCGCGCCGGCCACGCCGCCCGCTGTGCCGTCGCCGCTGGAGCAAGCTGCGCCGGCCGTGGCCGATATCGTGACGCCGCAGACCGCGCCGAATCAGCCGGCCGACGTGGTGGCCGAGCCGATCGAGCAGGAGGTCCGCGCCGTGCAGGGCATGCAGCAGCGCCCCGTGTCCGATTGGACGGAGGCGGATTACATCGGCCGCCCAGAGACCGCACCGGTCGTCGCCGCCGTCCCGGAGCAGCCGGGCGCCCGCCAACAGGTCCCGGTCGGCGCGCCCGATCCGGTCCCGACCCCGCAACCAGTGCCGCAGCAGACTGCTACTCAGAACCTGCAGGCGGCCCAGGTCGCGGCCGCCGCGCAGGATCAGCAGGCAGTGAATCAGCCGGCGATGCTGTCCGACAAGGCGATGCAGCTCACGCAGCCGACGGAAGGCTTGCGGCCCGGCGACGTGGTGGCCACCACGGGCAGGCCATTCGCTACGCAGGCGCAGGCGAAAGCCGAGGCAAAGAACGCTGGCCCGGGCTGGCGCGTCGCGCGCGGCGGCGGTGGGTTCGTTGTGCGATTCCAGCCGGCCAGCGAAAAGCAGGTCGCCAATGCGAAGCGCCTGGCGCAGAATCAGAGCAGCGTGGACGCCGAGCGCGACAGCATGTTCGCAGCAATCGCGAAGCTCGGCGGCATCAGCCGCGACGAGGTCGTCAGCAAGTGGGGCGTCGACCCTGCGGAACTGAAGGGCCTGTTCGGTGCCGGCATCAAGCGCGTTGCCACTGGCGGCGGCATGTCCATCGACGCAATGGGCGAGGCACTGGCCGAGCATGGCTATCTGTCGCGCGATGAACATGGCAAGCACGACACGCGCGAGCTCGAGGAGCTTTTCGACTCGGAGCTGCGTGGCGAGAAGCACTATACTCCGCAGGGTTGGGAGCAGGCACTGCGCGAACGCCAGGCGGCCGAGTACGAGGAATACCTGAATCAGCAGGATCTCGAAGCGGCCGGCGCCAGCAACTTCACCGACGAACAAATGGATGCGCTCGACGCCATTCTCGGAAGCCCTGCCGAGGATGAAGCCGTCTCGGCATTCCTACATAGCATCAGCGAGGCCGACAATGCCCAAAGCCCAACCGCCGAAGAAGACGTCGCCAGCGCTGCCGCCGCAGAGGCAGCAGCAGATCAGCCAGGCGCTCGGGAAACTGTCGCCCGAGATGAAGAAGGAAGTGATGGAGTCGGCGCAGAAGTTGATCGAGAAGCGCAAGCAGCGGATGGCGCAGGAGAACGAGCCGCTGACTTTGCCCTCCGCTCCGAAACCGTAGACGAAGCTCGCGCGCGCACCAAGCGCGAGGAGCAGCAGCGCGCCGACGAGGCACGCCAGCGCCGCGAGGATGATCGCCGCGCGCAGGCCGACGCCGGGCGCGATGACTTCGTTCTGACGGGCAGTGACCGCGACGCCGACCAGGCTGCCGCGCGCGGGCAAGAAGCACTGTTCTCTCGATCGGCAATGAAGTCGGTCGATGCCAACATTCGCCGCGGCACCGCCGCGATGCACCAAGCCATTGCAGAACAGCGCGATGTGCACCGCGCCATGTTCCGGAACGATCTTGGCTGGATCGACTTCGTTTACGGTGACGCGAAGCGCGGCCTCGCCCACATCATCCGCGGTCGGATGGCGAAGGATGGCATGTCGGCTGCCGACGTGAAGCGCATGCTGACCGACGAGGTCGTGGAAGCGATTGCCCGGGGCGAGACTATCGGCCAGCGCGAGGCCGGCAAGTCGAAGTCCGTGAAGGTCCGTTACGGCAAGCATGTCGCGGTGTTGATTCGGCGCGAGGGCGGTAACGGCTGGCTGATGACGGGTTACGAAGCGTATCCCGATCAAGGAAAGGGGGTGAACCCAGGTGCGACGCCGGCCGGGAATGAAGCACAACGTCCTACGCGCGATGACCCTACACTCGCCCGGATCAACGCGGGGGCTGGATTCGTGGCCTCCGATTCGAGCCGCCCAGCCGAAACCGGTGCAGCCGATACGCAGCGGGACACTTCAAAGAGTGGCAGCCCACCGGGAGCGGATGACAGTTCTATTGTAGCGCCAAATCCAGATAGTGGGATGTCCCGAGGTTCCGGCCGTGGCATTTCTGCCGAAGCCGTCCGCGAGGCGATCGCCGCCGACACATACGGCCACGACGTCGATGTCTATGAAAGCCTGGACCAGGCGCCGAGCTACGTGCGCGATCAGGCCGAGCGCGAGGGTGCCGACGGCGTAGAGGGTTTTTGGGACAGCCGCGCCAACCGGGTGGCCCTGATCGCCTCGAATCTGGAATCGCCGGAACGTGCGGTTGAGGTGGCGCGGCACGAGCTGATCGGCCACTACGGGCTGCAGAACATGGTCGGCGTGGCTGAGATGGTCCGCCTCGAGCGGCGGGTGATTGCCGCAGAGCGGGAAGGGAACCGCGCCATTCTGCAAGCGGCGGCCCAGGTGGACCGCACACAGCCCGGGCTCACTGCGGATCGCCGCGCGCGCGAGATCATCGCCGTCATGGCTGAGAGCGGCGTGCACAACAGCATTGTGCGCCGCGTGCTGGACGCGATCCGCCAGTTCCTTCGGAGGGTCGGTTTCGCCAAGGGCGATATCACGGACGCCGAAATCTCGCAGCTGCTACGCGAGACGCAGGACTACCTGCGCAATAAAGGCTTGGCGCGCTCGGAAGAGACGGGTACGGCGTTCTCTGCACGCGATCGCACCGATTACAGCCAGGACGAATTGAACTTCGGTCCGCGCCAGTCTTTCGAGGTGCCGGATCCGGGCCTGTGGGACAACATCGTCCGCGCGCTGCAGGACAACAAAATCGACCTGAAGCGCGTGCAGGACGCCATCCGCGGCGCCGGCAACACCATTCGCGAGCGGGCCGACACATACCTGAACGAGGAGCTGTATCACGGCCGGGTATCCGCGCAGGTCGATGATCTGGTCGAGCGCCGCGTCGCGCCGCTGCTGAAGGCCGTGCACGAGTCGGGGCTGACGCTGTCCGAGGTGAACCGCTATCTGTACGCGCGCCACGCGCCGGAGCGCAACGAGCAGCTCGCCAAGGTCAACCCGCACCGTCGCCACAACCAGGCGCTGTCCGGCATGAGCAATGCCGAGGCCGCCGGCATTCTTGGCGCCTTCCGCAACGAAGGCAAAACCGAGAAGCTCGAACGCGTCGCCGCAATGGTCGACGCCATCACGAAGGAATCGCGCCGGCGTATCGTGTCGTCCGGGCTCGAGCAGCGCGAGGTGGTGGATGCATGGGAGTCCGCATATAAGAACTACGTCCCCTTGATGCAGGACATGCCCAACCACGGCCGCCGCAAGGTGGGCGGCTTCGACGTGCGCGGCGCGGAGTCGCAGCGCTCGCTAGGGCAGTCCGACAGCAACATCGCGAAGGCGGCCATCCAGCAGGACATCGTCGCAAATGTGATCGCGCAGGCGCAGACCACGATCCAGCGCGCGGAGAAGGCGAAAGTCGCGCGGTCGCTGCTCGACCTGGCCCGGGAATTCCCGCATGACGGATTCTGGCGCGTCGACCAGCCGCCGAAGAAGCGCCGCATCAACCCGGATACCGGTCTCGTGGAGCTCGCCGACGATCCGAACTTCAAGGCGAAGGACAACGTCCTGACCGTGAAGGAGAACGGTGTCGAGCATTTCATCGTGTTCAACGAGCGCAACGAGCGCGCCATGCGGCTCGCCGAGGCAATGCAGAGCATGGACGCCCCCCAGTTGCCGTGGGCGATCGAGGCATTCGGCAAGGTGACGCGCTATCTGTCTCAGTGGATTACTGCGCGCAACCCGCTGTTCTGGATCACGAACTTCGCGCGGGACGTGCAGGGCGCAGCCTTCAACCTCCAGAACACGCCGATCGCGGGGCAAGAGGCAAAGGTGCTCACGAGCATTCCGAAGGCCATGGCGGGGTACTGGAAGATCGTGCGCGGAGACGGCGGCGGCCAGTGGGCCGAGTACGCGCGCCAGTTCAAGGAAGATGGTTCCGAGACCGGCTACGTGAAGCCGTTCGAAAGCCCAGCGGACCGCATGGCCGACCTCGAGAAGCAGGTCGAGGACATGAAGCAGGGCGCGGCCGACCCGCGGCGCTTGGCACGCTCGCTGGTCGAGATGATCGACGACTACAACAACATCGTGGAGAACGGCGTGCGCCTGGCGGTTTACCAGACGGGGCGCGACGCCGGCCTGACCAACCGGCAGGCGGCCAGCCTCGCGAAGAACATCACGGTCAACTTTAACCGCCGCGGCTCGCAGACCGTGTTCGCCAACTCGCTGTATATGTTCTTCAATGCCAACCTGCAGGGCAATGCACGCTTCCTCGGCGCGCTGGCGAAGAACCGCCGGGCCCAGGCGGTGGCGGGCGGGCTGGTTGCGATGGGCTTCGTCATGGACGCGGTGAACCGCGCCGTCGGCGGCGATGACGACGAGACCGGAAAGAAGAAGTACGACGAGATCCCCGACTTCGAAAAGGAGCGGAACTGGATCTTCATGACGCCATCCGGAAAGTACGTGAAGGTGCCGCTGCCAATCGGCCCACACGTCATGGTCAACGCTGGCCGGCTCATGTCCGAGATGATCTTCAAGAAGGGCGGTGGCGTGCTGGACAAGGGCGCCAGCATGACGCGCGTCGCGCTGGACGCCTTCAACCCGATGGGTTCGCCCGGCTCGCTCTCGCAGTTCCTGCTGCCGTCTGTGGTGAAGCCGCTGGCGCAGGCCGCGGAGAACAAGAGCTTCAACGGTGGGCCGGTCTACCGGGAGGGCGACGATCGCAGCTACACCGGCCCGGCCTACGACCGCGCATTCCGCTCGACTGGCGATCAGTGGAAGGCGGCATCGAAGCTGCTGAACGACGTCACGGGCGGCGACAGCGTGAAGCCTGGCGCGATCGATGTGCCGCCGGAAGTGTTGCGCCTGATGTTCACCAGCTACCTTTTCCCCGGAATCACGCAGACGGCCGATAAGGCTGTCACCACCGCGAGCGATACCAGCAAGGGGAAGAAGGTCGAAGCATCGCAGATCCCCGCGCTGTCGCGGTTCTATGGCGAGGCGCCGGAGGAGCGTGCGCAGGAGCGCGCCTTCTACGAGGAGACCAAGAAGCTGAAACAGACCGTCGGCCAGGCCAAGCGCTACGCCAAAGACGGGAATCGCGAGGGAATGGTACGCGTGCTGACTGACCTTGGCGACGGAGACCTGGCAGCCGGCAAGAAGCGCATGGGCGAATTCGATGCTGCCGAGAAGGCGTTGCTCAATCTGAACAAAGCCCGGAAGCGCATCGAGACGGACAACAAGCCGGACGCCGAGCAGCGCGAAATGCTGAACGAGCTCGAGGACCGACGCATGAAAGTCATGCGCCGGATCCTGTCAGGTCAGAAGTGAAGCTTCATTTTGTGCCGTCGGCTCGCACCCAGCCGGCGGCCTGAAGCTGTTGGGCGCAGCTATCGGCTGCCATTTGGCCTGTTCCCACTTCGCGCGCGCGGGCGCCGCCATCGCAGACTACGACCTGTTCCGTTTTCGGGTTCCGCATGACGATCGGGGTTGCGCCGCATGCGCTCAACACCAGCCCGGCCACTAGCGCCCCTACGATTTTCTTCTGCATATCGACCCTGATTTAGTTAGTTGACGTGGATTGATTTTGGCTCGAAATGCATCGTCCGTCAAAAATCTCTCGGCCGAGCCGTGTATGCCTATGCTCACAGGCATGAACGCATTCGACAAAGCATTCGAACATACCGTCGGCCTGGAAGGCGGTTTCTCCGACAACCCAGCAGACCGCGGCGGACCCACGATGTGGGGCATCACCGAGCGCGTCGCGCGCGCTAACGGGTATCAGGGTGTGATGAAGGGTATGCCCGTCGACTGCGCGAAGGCGATCTACCGGCGCCGGTACTGGGACGTCAACCGTCTCGACGGCGTCGCAGCGGTTTCGGAGGCTGTTGCGCTGGAGATGTTCGACACCGGCGTGAACTGCGGCACGGCCACCGCCGGCCTGTTCCTGCAGCGCAGCCTGAATGTCCTGAACCGCCAGGGCAAGGACTTCGCGGACCTGCTGCCGGATGGATCGGTCGGCCCGATGACCGTGTTGGCCCTGTCCGCCTTCATCGCGAAGCGCGGCATCGCCGGGCACCGCGTGCTGCTGACCATGCTGAATTGCCTGCAGGGCGCCAAGTACATCGAGATCGCCGAGCGTGACGCGACGCAAGAAGCGTTCGTCTTCGGCTGGATCTCCAACCGCGTTTCGACCTAAGGAGCCCACGTGGCAAACCTCTACATTTCCGAATTCGAAGGCCGCACACAGGGCCACGCCGGCAACATCTCCGAGGCATTGCCGCTGCCGCCAGTGGCGCAGCAGACCGTCGCCATTGGCGCCGGCAGCGTCCTGTCCAACGCACTTGGCGGGGCCACGCGCTACGTGCGCGTGATCGCCGATGCGGTCTGCTCGATCGACGTCGGCACGGCGCCGGTCGCTACGGCCACAAAGTTGCGCCTCGCCGCCAATGTCCCGGAAGTCTTCAGCGTCACGCCGGGCCACAAGATCGCCGTCATCACGAACACCTGATGCTGCGCGACATCGTTCTCCCGCCTTGGGTCAAGTGGGCAGTCCTGGCCGCCGCGTCGCTGGCGCTGTACCTGCTTGGCCGCCTGGACGGGGAGCGTATCGAGGGCGCGAAGTTCTCGGCCTACGTTGCTGAGCAGGCCGCCAAGGCGGCGCAGATCCAGCAGGGCCGGGAGCGCATTGTCACGAAGGTCGAGATCCAGTATCGCGACCGCATCCAGATCGTCCGCGAGAAGGCCGAGGCGATCGTGAAGGAGGTGCCTGTCTATGTCTCTGCCGAGACTGATCGCCGTTTCCCTGTGCCTCGTGGCTTTGTCCGCGTGCACGACGCCGCCGCCGCTGGTGAGCCTGCCGGAGCCGCCGCCGAGTCTGACGGAGAAGCCTCGGATGTTGTCGCCTCTGCCGCGGCCGAAGCTGTCGCAGCCAACTACGGCGAATGCCGCCGGTGGCGTGAGCAGGTAATAGGCTGGCAGGAGTTTTACGAGCAGCTTCGCCGTACCGAGTAGACCCCGCCGATCATGCCCGGAGTCTCACCGGGGCGCCCAGGCGGAAATGTGGGTGCGTGATTCATCCTGGCGCGGGCCCGGGTTGAGATGGTCCGAGAACCGTGGCACGCAGCGCGTCAGCGTCTGGATGCGTGCCGAGCGCCCCGCGCGCGCCAACGCGCAGGGCTGCGGCGCCGGTGGAAGCCCGGCAATTACCGCTCAAAGTCAAGATTGCCATTCCCATGGACGACCTGCAGGACAGCCGCCGCCTCGGCGTACTCCTGCTCGCTCAGCAGGGCGGGGAGAAACGGGTACGGCTGCGCCGCGGATGGGGTGATATCCATCAGGGCGCCATCCTCGATCCGCCGCACGATGGAGTGCGAAACGAAGCGGCAGAACGAAAGCCCGGTCAGGTGGAAATAGAGCCAGCCCCTGACGACCTCGTAGTCCGGATGCTCCGCACACCATGTATCGCAGTTGTCGTGGCACTCGTTTGCGATCGGCATCCAGGCGCCAGCATCGACATTGACCCGCGGCACGATGGCGGCGTCGGCTCGTCGTGCATATAGCTCGGCCGCGTACTGCTTCAGTCCTTCCGAGGGTGGCTCGTAGTAATCGAACATGGCCTATATATATTGTAGGGGTGCCGCCTAGTTTGGGCTCTGGCGCGGGGTATTCAAGCCCGAAAGCAAATGCAGTTGCGCATACAAATTAGTGCCGCTATACTTCGGTCTCCCTGCACAGCCTCAGCCGGTATGGCGAGGCTGGTGGATGCTACAGGCCCATGATTTGTAAGGAAAGTCTAATCCCTTACAAGGCGTAGGTCGGGGGTTCGAACCCCTCAGCACCCACCACGCTTGACTAACAAAATCAAGGACTTAGAGCGATCTAAGTCCTTTTTTGTTGGTATTTTCATCTCCCTCCGGCCGAGCCGCGCGCTAAATTGCTGTTCCGCCGTTGCTCGGCATGGCGCTCCCGGCCGGTGTTTTCCGGCGTCCCACAGATAAGCGCTATTCGCTCCCGATGTTGCGCGCGCTCTGCGCAGTTTTTTCAGGCCTGGCCCGGCACTGCACGTACGATTTCCCCGCATTCCCGCGCGAATGAGCGCATATGGGACGTGCACGGCAGCACGGCCCAGTGTCGTGAGCCTGGCGCGGAACTTGCGGAACCAGTCAGGAAATCGACTGCGGACGCCGACATGGACAGCGTGGAAGTGATCGTCGATGCGATGCGCAAGCTCGTGGGCGAAGGTGACGACCTGGCGTGGTGGCAAGGCGCCGTGCGTGCCGCCATCATCTTCGCCGGCACCTGGGCGATGCTGCGGTTGGCCGGCAGGCGGGCCTTCGCGCAAAAGACATCGTTCGACCTGTGCATCATGTTGCTGCTGGGCGCGGTGTTGTCGCGCGCCGTGGTCGGGGCCACTTCGTTCGCGGTGGCGTTTTCCGCCGGGCTGGCATTGGTGCTTCTGCACCGGGTGGTGGGCTGGCTGTCGAGCCGTTCTCCGGCATTCGACCGCGCCACTGGCGGCCACGCGCTGGACCTGCTGCGCGAGGGGGAACTGGACCGGGAGCGCGTGAGCCACGCAATGCTGACCGAGGAGGACCTCAAGGCCAACCTGCGTGCGACACTTCAGACCGACAGCTTCGACGACCTTACCCGGGTGGTGCTGGAGCGCGACGGCAAGGTGACGTTCGTGAAGGGCCGCGGCGGCGACGGCCGCGTACCCGCAGCACCGGCCACGCATGCTGTCTCGCGCAGCAACGGAGTGTCTGTGCAGGCGTCGGAGGCGCAGCGATGACGCTTGGGGAAAACGGCAGCGACAACGGCAGCATTGCGCGCTATTTGCTGCGCCACCATTTGCATGTGGTCACGGCGGAGTCCTGTACCGCGGGGCTGATCGCCTCGCGCATCGCCGAGGTGCCGGGTTGCGGAGATGTCTTGCACTGCGCCATCGTGGCGTATTCGCCCTCGGCCAAGGAACAGTTGCTGCACGTGCCGCCTGAGACCATCAGGCAACACGGACTGACCAGCGAGGCGGTCTCGCTGGCGATGGCGCTGGGCGCCATGGAGATGACCGGCGCCGACCTCGCGATCGCCAACACCGGCGTCGCCGATGATGGCGGCGATGGCGATATCCCGGCGGGCACGCAGTGCTTTGCCTGGGTGTTCCGCCGCCACGGCCATGCGGCGCGTGATGTGCTGCGGAGCACCGGGGGTATTGCCGCGTTCACGGAAACGCGGCGCTTTCCGGGGACGCGTAACGCCGTACGCGAAGCCGCTGCCGACTGGGCGCTGGCTCGCATTTGCCATTACCACGAACAGGCGCAGCGCGGGCAAGGCCACTGTGGCCCGCACGCATAAAGCGCCGGAAGACCCGGACGGCGCGCTGGCAGCCCCGGAAAGAGACCCAGCCTTGGATAGTGCCCTCCCGACTAATGGTGCCGACAAAGCGTTGCGTACGGTATTGCGCGAGGCCGGGTTGCGTTATGTCGATGACAGTATGCCGGGCATCGGGCGCCGCCGTCAGGGCGGCGGCTTTGCCTACATCGACGCCAACGGCAAGCGCGTGGACGATGCCGCCACGCTGGCACGCATTGCTGCGCTGGCGATTCCTCCTGCCTACGAGGAAGTGTGGATCTGTGCGAACCCTGCGGGCCACCTGCAGGCGACCGGGCGCGATGCGCGCGGCCGCAAGCAGTATGTCTACCACCCTGAGTGGAGCGCGCAGCGCGATTCGGACAAATACGCGCGGTTGCCGGCCTTCGGCAGCGTACTGCCCCGCTTGCGGGCGCGCGTCGCGCGCGACCTGCGCCGCAACGGCATGCCGCGCGAAAAAGTGGTCGCGGCGGTGGTGCAACTGCTCGACGCCACGCTTGTGCGCGTGGGTAGTCCGCAATATGCGCGGCAGAACCGCACCTACGGCCTCACCACGCTGCGCCGCCGCCATGTCACCGTGCGCGGCAGCCGGCTGCGTTTCCAGTTCACTGGCAAGAGCGGCATCACCCACGACGTATCGGTCAACGATCCGCGCCTGGCCCGCATCGTGCGCAATTGTGCCGACCTGCCAGGCCAGTGCCTGTTCAAGTATCGCGACAGCGACGGCGAGATCCGCGAGGTCGGATCCGCCGACGTCAACGCCTACCTGCAACAGGCGACCGGCGGCGACTTCACTGCCAAGGACTTCCGCACCTGGGCGGGCAGCGTGCATGCGCTCGCGCTGCTGCGCGCGGCCGGCGCGGACGGCGAAGCAGCGCGCAGGAAGTGCGTGGCCGAGGTCATCAAGTCAGTGGCCCAGCGCCTGCGCAACACCGTGGCGGTGTGCCGCAAGTGCTATGTCCATCCGGCGGTGATCGAGGCCTTCATCGACGACGGATTGCAGGACTGCGCGCGCGTCGCCATCGTCAGCCGCCTGCGTGCCGACGAGGCACGGCTGCTGAAGCTGCTTGCAGAACGGGCCAGGACTGCATAGGGCGTCCCGCGGTGAGCCTCGAGCGTCGAAAGGCTGACGGAAGAACCAGGGCTGGACGTCCGGCCGGAGGATGGCGACCCAGTATGAGAACGGCCCAGCAGCCACAGGACAGGGCGCTCCGATTCAGCGCTGCGAAGGAATGTTGCCGCCGTCGACGATGAGCTCGGTGCCGGTGACGTAGCTGGCCTCGTCCGACAGAAGGAAACGGACCACTCGCCCGATCTCCGCGGGGGTGCCGAGGCGGCCCAGCTGGATGCGTCGCTCGAAGGTGCCTTCGGGCAGGGCATCGATGGCAGGTTGAAGCATCGGTGTGTGGATCTGTCCGGGAGAGACGGCGTTGATGCGGATGCCGTCGCGGCCCAGGCTGTCCGCGAGCGAGCGCACCAGCGAGAGCAGGCCGCCCTTGGAGGCGGAGTAAGCCGGAATCAGGGCGTTGCCCAGCGTGGCATTGATCGACGCGATGCCGACGACTGCCGCGCCAGGTTGCGCGCGCAGGTCAGGCAGCATGGCTTGCACCAGCAGGGCCATGGCGCGCAGGTTGACATCAAGCACCGCGTCCCAGCGCGCCTGTGTAAGGCCGTCGATCCCGCTCTGGTCCACCACGCCGGCAGCATGCACCATGCCGCCCAGCGCCGGCAGGGCGGCGCGGGTGCGGACCAGCGCGTGTTCCAGGCCGGCGGGGGCGCGCAGGTCGATGCCGAGCCCGAAGGTGGGCACGTCATAACGTTCGGCGAGCGCCGCGGCGACGGCACGCGCCTTGTCCTCCTGGATATCCCAGATGGCGACCGGCCGGTTTACCGCGGCCAAGGCCGCCGCGCAAGCCTCGCCAATGCCGGACGCGCCACCGGTAACCACGACCGCACTGGCCGGCGTGTTGAGGGCCACGCGAAAATCGCCGGTGGCAGGGTGTTGGATCGTCACTGGATGTCTCTCCCGGATGTCATGTTGTTGGCGCAGCCGCGGTAGACGCGGCTGATATGCGCATTGTTTCCTGTCACGCAGGATGCGACATAGTCCAAATGGACCAAAACAACCGCGCCCGAGACGATTTTCCGCCATGGCACCCTGCGGCCGGGGCGATGCGTCTGCTCATCGTGCCGTCAGCTCGCTGAGTGGCGTCGGCACGTCGTATTCACCTCAATCGAGCGGAATGATGCTGTGCAGGACGGTTTGTACCAGCGCCGCCTGGCGGGTCACCCCAGTCTTGGAGAACACGGCACGCAAATGCGCGCGCGCGGTATTGCGGCGGATGTCGAGTTCCTGCGCCGCTTCGTCCAGTGACCGGCCCTGGGTCAGCAACAGTACGAGCGACGCCTCCGTCCGGGTGAAATCGAACATATTGCGCAGTAGTTCGGCCGACCCCAGTGCCTTTTGATCGGGGTCGCGGATAAAGACCGCCACCGCGGGCTGGCGCGGACGCTCGGACCACTTCTGCGAGGCGATGGAACGCACCAGCAGTCCCAGCCGGGCGCGGTCGCCCTTGCGCGGCACCGACAGCCCGAGCGGGATGCCGGGCTGCTCCGAGTCTCGCAAGGCGATGGCCTGGCGGACCAGAGCCTGCAGCTTGCGGTTTTCCTGCGCCGAGTCGGCCATCAACTGGCCGTTGCAAATCACCAGACCATCCTTTTCCGCCAGCAAGGCGTCGGCCATGCCATTTGTGGTAAGGACCTGGCCGGTGTCGTCCAGGATCACCGAGCCGATCAGCAACCTGTCTACCGTGCCGGCGTAGAAGCGCCGCTCCGACTCGGTCGTGTTGAGGTTGGCGTGGATACGTACCGCGCGCTCCAGGTGCGGCACGATGCGCCGGCACAGCGCTTTGTCGGCCTCGGAGAAGCGGTCGCTGCCATGTGGGCGGCAGATTCGCAAGCGGCACTCCACACCATGCTCGGCGCGGATGTCTACGCCCATGATTTCAAGCACGTCGTAGGGCTTGTTGAAGAATCGATAGATCTCGCTCTCTAACCACCTGGCCTCGCCAATCAATTCATGCACGGTCAGGACTTGTGCGTTGGGCAGGTTGACGAAAGGGTCGATGGCATAGAAGTGCTGCGCGTAGGCGCCCGTTCCGACGGTGGTATCCACCGCGCTGGAAGTGATCATCAGCCCCGGCGACGTATTGGACGGCGGGCGTAGCACCAGGGTCACGTAGTTGGCGGCCAGCAGGTGTCGCAGCGCATCCAGCAGCGACTGCCATGGGATATCAAGCAGCGGGCCGTCGTACACCAGCCCGATCAGATCGCTGATCTCGTCAATGCCGAGTGCGGGCCGGCCAGGTAGCTGTGCGTCGATCCATTGAAGGCTTGTCATCGGTGCTCTCTCAAATCTGCGGCGCAATGCGGCGGGGGCATTGCGCCAGCCCGGCCGTCGGCGACCGGCGATCGGCTGGAGATAGTATCTGCTTCTCCATGCGCTGGTAGTGGGTGTTTTCCCCGGGCGCCGTGCGGGGGACGCCTGTCGTGCGGAGGGAAATAGTCCCAACAGACTAGATTCGCGCACGGACGCTCCATGTCGCTCCAGAAACGGTTGAATCTAGTCCGTCAGGACCATGCCCGTGAAGTGGCCCGGCCAGAAGAATAAGGCCATGAGCAAACAGTCACCACGGAGGAGACATGGAAGCGCAGCAGTTCCTGCAGACAGCCCCGCAGCCCACCCGCTACGCCCGCGGTTGGCATTGCCTTGGGCAAGCTTCGGACTACAAGGACGGCAAGCCACATCGGCTCGACATCTTCGGTACGCGCCTGGTCGCGTTCACCGGCGAGGACGGGGGCATCCGCATCCTCGATGCGTGGTGCCCGCACATGGGCGCGGACCTGGCTCTCGGCGAAGTGAAGGGCAACGCCATCGTGTGCCGCTTTCATGGCTGGCACTGGAATGGCGACGGCGCGTGCGAGCATGTGCCGTGCGCCAGCCGCATTCCGCCCAAGGCGCGCACACGTGCGTGGTCTGTCTGCGAGCAGAACCACCTGCTGTTCATCTGGCACGATCCCGAGAGCGCGCCGCCGCCGCCCGCGGTGGCGGTACCGCGCATCAGCGCGTGCTTCACCGGTGAGTGGACCGGGTGGACGATCCGCAAGATGGTGATCGGCACCCATTGCCGGGAGCTTGTCGATAACCTGGCGGACGTCGCCCATTTCGGGCCGGTGCACGGCTCACCAGCCGTCTATTTCTGCAATACGTTCGACCGCCACATCGGCTACCAGATGTTCCGCGGCGAGGAGAGCGAGTTACTTGGCCGGGGTCTGGTTGCGGACAGCGCGTACTTCGGGCCCGCCTACCACGTAACGCGCATGACGGCGGAGGTGGACGGCAAGCCCCTTGACACCATCCTGCTCAATTGCCACGTGCCGATCGACTCGCAGAGCTTTGAGCTGCGCTACGGCGTCATGGTCAAGAAGGTGCCGGGGCAGTCGGAGGAACAGAACCAGGAGATGGCGCAGGCGTATGTAGAGCAGGCGCAAGCCTCCTTCTTCCAGGACGTGGAGATCTGGCACAACAAGATCCGCGTCGACCGGCCCGTGCTCAGCGACGCCGATGGTCCGGTCTATCAGCTACGCGAGTGGTACCGCCAGTTCTACACCGATGTAGCCGACCTGCCCGCTGACCTTGACCGCAAGAAGGTCTTCGAGCGGCGCGACGGCGCCTGGCGCACGCTCGATGCCGTGCCGCCGGAGGCGGCGAGCAAGCTGCACCTGATCTGATGAAGGAGAGCGTCATGCGACTGGAAGGAAAAGTGGCACTGGTCACCGGCGCCGGGTCCGGCATGGGGCGGGCCATGGCCGAGCGCTTTGCGGCCGAGGGTGCGGCGGTGGTCGTGGTGGACCGCGACGACGGCGCCGCGCAAGCGACGCTCGACACGATCGGCGGCGAGGCGCACGGCATGGCGCGTGGCTGCGACGTCGCGGACAGTGCGGCGGTGGGGCGGCTGCACGAGGAGGTCGCGATGCGCTGGGGGCGGCTCGACATCCTGGTCAACAACGCGGGCATCGGCCAGGTGCCGGGAGACGGCTTCGAGCACTACCAGGTGCGCGTGGCCGAGCGCGGGCGGCAGCTGGCAGCCGGCGAGACGCCCACGGTCTATACCGACATGATCGTCGACCTCAACGATGCCGGCTGGCAGCGCGTGGTGGATGTGAATCTCAACGGCACGTTTTACTGCTCGCGCGAGGCGGTGCGGCTGATGACGCGCGCGGGGGTGGGCGGCGCCATTGTCAATATCGCCAGCGTCTCGGCGCTGAGCGGCGAAGGGCCTCTCAGCTATTGCGCGTCAAAGGCGGCCGTGCTCGGCCTCACCCGCTGCCTGGCGCGCGACCTGGGCCCGCGTGGCATCCGCGTCAACGCGATCTGCCCGGGGCCCACGCGCACGCCGATGATGCAGTCCATCAGCGAGGAATGGGCACGCAGCCTGGAGCGCGCGATCCCGCTGGGGCGCATGGCCGAGCCGGAAGAGATCGCGGCGGCGGCACTGTTCCTGGTGAGCGGAGACGGCATGCAGATGACGGGCCAGACGCTGTCAGTCAGCGGCGGCATGGCAATGATTTAACGGCGCAGGCGCGACGGCGACGTGTTCGGGTCGTTGTCCTGCCTCGATGGAAGGACAAGAGGGAGAGCAGCATGCGAGTAACGGGACGTTTGCAAGACAAGGTGGCGCTGATCAGTGGCGCTGGCACGGGGATCGGCGCTGCCACGGCTGCGCGCTTCGCGGCCGAAGGGGCGAGGGTGATGCTGTGCGGGCGGCGCGAGGCGCCGCTGCGCGCCGTGGCCGAGGAGATCCGGTCGCGCGGCGGCGAGGCCGCGTGGATTCAGGCCGATGTCACCAACGAGGCGGATGTGGAGCGGGCGGTGGCCCAGACCGTCGCACAGTTCGGCGGCCTGCATGTCATGGTCAATAACGCGGTCAACTATACCTGGGGCGTGCTCGACGAGGTCAGCACGCAAGCCTGGCGGCAATGCCTGACCGGTAGCCTGGACGTCGCCTTCTTCGGCACGCGCGCGGCGCTGCGCGTGATGAAGGCGGCCGGCGGCGGCGCCATCGTCAACCTGGGTTCGGTGGCGGGCCTGCTTGGCAGTCCGGGGCTGTCGGCCTATGGCGCGGCCAAGGCGGGCGTGCTCAACTTCAGCCGCGCCGTGGCGCTCGAGGGCGCAGCCCGCAATGTGCGCGTCAACGTGGTGATTCCCGGTGTGGTCTGGAGCGAGGGCACGCGCGAAGCGCTTGCCAGCGAGGAGGTCGCCAGCGGTACCGCACGCGCGGTGCCGCTGGGGCGCGTGGGCGAACCGCACGAGGTGGCTGGCGCCATCCTGTTCCTGGCGTCGGACGAGGCTTCGTATATCACCGGGCAGAGCCTGGTAGTCGATGGCGGCAAGACCTGCCGGCTCGACGTGGGCGCAACCGACTACGTGTCGGAGACGTCAGCCGAGCGGCGCGCCGCGCCGCAGGCAAGCTGAGCGCACCCTACTGAATGAGCAAGGAGAGGCAAATGACAGCAGACATGGAATCGATGCAGGCCCGACTCGATCGACTCGAGTCGGTCAACGAAATCCGCATGCTGCCGGCCAAGTATGCGCTGGCGCTCGACATGCGCGACCTCGATGCCTGGACCAGCCTGTTTCCCGAGGACGTGGCGGTGGGCAAGGACCAGGTGGGCCGCGAGCACTTGCGGCGCTGGATAGACGAGACCCTGCGCAACCAGTTCACGGTGACCTCGCACCATATCGGCGGACACATCATCGAGTTCCAGGATGCGGACCATGCGAGCGGCGTGGTGTATTCGAAGAACGAGCATGAGACCGGCCCCGAATGGGTCATCATGCAAATGCTCTACTGGGACGACTACGAGCGCATTGACGGCCGCTGGTATTTCCGGCGCCGCCTTCCATGTTATCTGTATGCGAGCGACCTGAACAAGCCGCCTATCGGCGACAAGAAGATGCGCTGGCCGGGCCGTGAGCCCTACGAGGGTTCCTGGCATGCACTGTGGCCCTCGTGGAAAGCGTTCTGGAACGCCAAGCCGAATGAGGCGCTGCCCGGCGTCGCCGAGCCGGTACCGCTGGATCGCTTTCTCGAGACGATGCGTCGCGGTTCGGCACTTCCCAAGGTCCGCACGCGCTGACGCCATGCCGAAACCGATCAAGGGATCATCAAGATGAGCGCAAGCCTGTTTGAGCCACTGCAGCTCGGCGACATTGCACTCGCCAATCGCATCGTGATGGCGCCGATGACGCGCAGCCGCGCCGGCGCGGGCGACCTGCCCACCGGCCTGCACCAGGCGTACTACGCGCAGCGCGCGGGCGCCGGGCTGATTATCGCGGAGGGCACTTACCCTAGCCGGCATGGCAAAGGGTACTGCCGCACGCCGGGCATCGAGACCACCGCGCAGATCGACGCCTGGCGCGACGTGTCAGGTTCCGTGCGCAGCCAGGGCGCGGCGATGGTGCTGCAACTGATGCACGTCGGGCGCGTGGCGACGCGCCATAACAAGGCGCCAGACGCCCGGACGGTGGCGCCGTCGGCGATCCGCGCGCGCGGCACCATCTATGCCGACGGCCACGGCCTGGTCGGGATGGAGGTGCCCCGCGCGCTGGCCGCACATGAAGTCACGGCCGTGATCGAGGAGTACAGCCAGGCCGCCGTCAATGCGCTGGCCGCCGGATTTGACGGCGTCGAGCTGCATTGCAGCAGCGGCTACCTGCCGATGCAATTCCTGCTTCCTTGCACCAATCAGCGCACCGACGGCTACGGCGGCTCGCTGATGGCGCGGCTGCGCTTCGTCGTGGAGACGCTCGAGGCCATCGCTGAAGCGATCGGGACCGGGCGCGTGGGCCTGCGTATCTGTCCCGGCAACCCGTATAACGACATGCACGATGACGATCCCACCGCCACGTACAGCGCGCTGCTCGATGCCGTGGCGCCGATCGGGCTGGCCTACCTGCACGTGAGCCGCTCGCCGGATCCTGCGCTCGATGCATTTGCGCTGGCCCGTCGGCATTTCGGCGGTGCGGTCATCGTCAATGACGGTTTCGACGGCGCGAGCGCCGTGCGTGCAGTGGCCGGCGGCGTCGGCGAGGCGGTCTCGTTCGCCCGCCATTTCATCGCCAATCCCGACCTGCCTGCGCGCCTGCGGCACGGTGCGCCGCTGGCCGCGTTCGACCGCACGCTGCTGTATACGCCGGGAGCGCGTGGCTACACCGACTACCCGGCCGCCGCGGAGCTTGCCGCGAGTGGCCAGATCGTTCCCCAGGGAGGCTTGCAACCGTGAGCGACTGCCTCGCACCGATTTCAACCATACCCAATGCCGTGGCACACGCGGCGCGGCTGCGCGCGGATGCGGTGGCCATCCAGGAAGACGGCCTGTCCTTGCGCTATGGCGCGCTGCACGAGACGGCGCGAGTCGCAGGGCGTGCGTTGATGGCGCTGGGCGTAGCGCCCGGCGAGCGAGTTGCCGTCTGGGCGCCTAACCTGCACGAGTGGATCGTCGCTGCGCTCGGCATCCAGATGGCCGGCGGCGTGCTGGTACCGCTTAACACCCGGCTCAAGGGCGGGGAGGCCGCAGACATTCTCGGGCGTAGCGGTGCGCGGGTGCTGATCTGCATCGGCGAATTCCTTGGCGTCGACTATCCCGAGATGCTGCGTGGGCTTGCGCTGCCGGCCTTGCGCCACCGCGTCATTCTGCGCGGCGAACGCGAAGGCGCTTTGTCTTGGGAGGCTTTCCTCGCCCGCGCCGAAGACACACCCGAGGCCATGCTTGACGCGCGCATCGGCGCGCTGACACCGGACAGTCCGTCCGACCTGCTTTACACCTCCGGCACCACGGGGCGGCCCAAGGGCGTGATCACCACGCACGGGCAGAATCTGCGTGCCTTCTCCGACTGGTCGGACATCGTCGGCTTGCGCGCCGGCGACCGTTACCTGATCATCAATCCCTTCTTCCATGCCTTCGGCTACAAGGCCGGCTGGCTCGCGGCCCTGCTTCGCGGCGCCACCATCCTGCCGCTGGCGCAGTTCGACGCCGAAACCGTGCTCGCTCGCATCGAGCGGTACCGCGTCAGCTTCCTGCCGGGCTCGCCCACGCTCTACCTGAGCTTGCTTGCCCATCCGCGGCTGGATGCATACGACTTGTCATCGCTGCGCGTGGCGGTCACGGGGGCGGCGTCGATCGCGCCAGAGCTGATCCGGCGCATGCGCAAGGTGCTCGGTTTTGACGTGGTGCTCACTGCTTACGGACTGACCGAGTGCTGCGGCCTGGCGACGGTCTGCCGGCTCGGCGACGCGCTGCAGACTATCGCCAACACGAGCGGGCGTGCGCTCGCCGGTGTGGAGATTCGCTGCGTAGACGCTGAAGGAAACGACGTCGCCGCCGGTGAGCCAGGCGAAGTGTGGATCCGCGGCTACAACGTCATGCGTGGGTACTTCGACGACGAGGCCGCCACACGCGAGGCCATCGACGACGCGGGGTGGCTGCATACAGGCGACATCGGCAGCCTCGACGCCGCCGGAAACCTGTGTATCACCGGCCGGCTCAAGGAAATGTTCATCGTCGGCGGCTTCAACTGCTATCCCGCGGAAATCGAGCACCTGATTGGCACGCATCCAGCGGTGGCGCAGGTCGCGGTGGTCGGCGTACCCGATGCGCGCCTGGGCGAGGTTGGCCGCGCCTTCGTGGTGTTGCGCGACGGCGAGAGCATGAGCGGGGAGGCATTGCTGGAATGGTGCAAAGCCCGCCTGGCAAACTATAAGGTGCCGCGTTCCGTGGCCTTCATGGCGGCCCTGCCGACCAATGCCACGGGCAAGGTCGTCAAGCACGAACTGATGGCGCTCCAGGCGCGCATGTGCGCCTGAGCGTGCAGGCGGAATTGGCAGCCGAGGGTACAAGATTGAGTCATCCGGGTATTGCGCAGATGATGAACACAAGCTATAGTTCGGCCTCTTGCAGCAGGGCACGGTCGGCAAGGGAAGGTTGGCAGGCGTTGTAGGCTTATGATTTGTAAGGAAATTTGATTCCCTTGCAAGGCGTCCTCAGCACCCACCACTCTCCATCGCAAGGACATGTGCATTGCCGGCAGCAAGCACCGACACAGGAGTGGTAGTTCAGTCGGTTAGAATACCGGCCTGTCACGCCGGGGGTCGCGGGTTCGAGTCCCGTCCACTCCGCC
>NZ_JBYTAG010000011.1:0-127109 GCF_058787995.1 Cupriavidus sp. FW305-27 | reverse complement strand
GACAACCCGATGGTATGGCGCGGCCCGATGGTCACCTCGGCGCTGGAGCAGCTGCTGCGCCAGACCAACTGGCACGACCTGGACTACCTGATCGTCGACATGCCGCCGGGCACCGGCGACGTCCAGCTGACGCTGTCGCAGAAGGTGCCGGTCACCGGCGCGGTGATCGTCACCACGCCTCAGGATATCGCGCTGCTGGATGCCAAGAAGGGCCTGAAGATGTTCGAGAAGGTGGGCATTCCCATCCTGGGCATCGTCGAGAACATGGCGGTCTACTGCTGCCCGAACTGCGGCCATGTCGAGCATATCTTCGGCCACGGCGGCGGCGAGAAGATGTGCGCCGACTACGGCGTCGACCTGCTCGGCAGCCTGCCGCTGAACCTGCAGATCCGCGAGCAGGCCGACTCCGGCCGCCCGACCGTGGTGGCCGAGCCCGACAGCCCGGTGGCCGGGATGTACCGCGCCATCGCGCGCAAGGTGGCGATCAAGGTCGCCGACAAGGCGCGCGACATGACCAGCAAGTTCCCGAGCATCGTCGTGCAGAACACCTGACCAGGGTGAGCGATTTACGCGCGGCGCCCGTCGCGCGCTGACATGGAGCAATGGCATGAGACGCCTTCGCAACGCCAAGATCGTGGCCACGCTGGGCCCCGCGAGTAGCACCCCCGAGCTCATCGACGCGCTGTTCGAGGCCGGTGCCGATGTCTTCCGGCTCAACTTCAGCCACGGCACCCACGAAGACCACCGGCAACGGTTCGAAGCGATCCGCGCCGTGGAGCGCAAGCGAGGCCGCCCCATCGGTGTGCTGCTCGACCTGCAGGGTCCGAAGCTGCGCATCGGCACCTTCGCCGACGGGCCAGTGCAACTGGCCGCGGGAGCCGGCTTCCGGCTGGACCTGGACAGCGCGGCGCCCGGCTCGGCCAGCCGGGTCTGCCTGCCGCACCCGGAGATCTTCGCCGCGCTGAGGGAAGGCGTCGAGCTGCTGCTGGACGACGGCAAGATCCGGTTGCGCGTCGAGCAGTGCGGCGCCGGCTTCGCCGAGACCACGGTCGTCAACGGCGGTACGCTCTCGGACCGAAAAGGGGTGAACGTGCCGGACGCGGTCCTGCCGCTGTCAGCCATGACCGAGAAGGACCGGCGCGACCTCGACTTCGGTCTGGCCCTGGGTGCGGACTGGATCGCGCTGTCCTTCGTGCAGCGGCCCGAAGACATCCGGGAGATCAAGGCAATTGTCAACGGCCGCGCCGGCATTGTCGCCAAGCTGGAAAAGCCCGCTGCCATCCAGAGCCTGGACCTCATCGTCGCCGAGGCCGATGCCATCATGGTGGCGCGCGGCGACCTGGGCGTGGAGATGCCGGCCGAGCAGGTGCCCTCGCTGCAGAAGCAGATCGTCCGCGCATGCCGCAAGGCCGGCAAGCCGGTCATCGTTGCCACGCAAATGCTCGAATCGATGATTGCCGCCCCGGTGCCCACCCGCGCGGAAGCGTCAGACGTGGCGACGGCGATCTACGACGGTGCCGACGCGGTCATGCTGTCGGCCGAGTCGGCTTCGGGCCGGTATCCGGTGGAGGCGGTGCGAATGATGAACAGCATTATCTCCCGCACGGAATCCGACCCGCTGTACCGCGACGCCATCGAGGCATCCCACACGCCGCCGCGCGCGGACGCGGCTGATGCCATCGGTTATGCGGTGCGGCATATCGTGGGCTTGCTCAGGGTGCCGGCGACGGTCGCCTATACCAGCTCGGGCTATTCGGCGCTGCGTATGGCGCGCGAGCGGCCGCAGGTGCCCATTCTCGGCATGACACCGCGCATGGCGACGGCGAGGCGGCTGACGCTCACCTGGGGCGTGCATGCGGTGCTCTGCCACGAGGTGCTGGATGTGCCGGAGATGACCGATCTGGCCAGCCGCACTGTGCTGGCGGAGGGCTTCGGGGAAGCCGGACAGTCCATCGTCATCTCCGCGGGGCTGCCGTTCCTGGTGGCGGGAACCACCAACCTGCTGCGGATTGCGCAGATCCAATGAGGGGGTAGGGACACCGCCGAACAGGTACGACCCGGGGCATTGCCGCAGCGTTGCACGGTCCCCGCTGACAGAGGCACTGCCACCTCCGTCAGCGGGCCGGGCCGCTCCCCTCCTGACCTCGACTCCCCCCCTCGAAAGAGGTAGGCAATGCTGAGGCTTGGCTCATTTGCCCCGACTCTCGTTGACTACGGCTTTGGAAGCCCCCGGCGGGGCTGTTGTTATTTAGCCGAAGACCGGGCAAATGATGGCCATGATGGTATCGAAACCGTGCAAAAGTCATACCCTGCCAATCAGCAGGGTGCCTTTGACGGCGCGCAGGCATGAGTGGCGCGGTTAAAGGCCTTCCGGCTGGCCAGCCATGCACGGTCTTATCATGCCAACACTGTACATGCGCTGGCGCGTGGTCTAGTCTTCACGTTGACCCGCGTTCGGCTGAAATCCGGGCGAAGGGGCCAATCAAGGCGCCAGTACAAGCGCCAGTATCGGGGGTCTGGACTGCCATGAGTATCGAGATCGGAAAAGACATCACTGCGTTTGCCGACCAACTGCTGGACGCCGTATTCCTGGTCGACACAGGCGGCCGCATCCAGTATGTCAGCGCCGCGTGCGAGGGCATTTTTGGCTATACGCCGAAGGATATGGCGGGCGAGTTCATCATCGATCTGGTCATGCCCGCCGACCGGGACCGGACCATTATCGAGGCCAAGCAGGTGATGTCGGGAAAGAAGCGGATCGGTTTTGAAAACCGCTATCGCCACAAGGACGGCAGTGCCGTCCATATCATGTGGTCCGCCGGATGGCTCCAGTCGGAACGGTTGCGCGTCGGGGTTGCCCGCGATGTCACTGCGCTGAAGAAGGAGAGCATTCTTGACCTTGGGCTGGCGCTTTCTTCCGTTCCGTTGGCGCCCCACGAGCAGAAGGTCTTGCGGCTGCTGTTGACCGACGCATCGGAAAAGCAGATTGCCCAGCGCCTCGGCCTGGCCGTTTCAACGACCCATTCCTATGTGACCGGCATTTTCCGGAAATTCGGCGTCAGGGGCCGGGCGGGGTTGATGAGCCTGTGGCTGGAAAATCTGACCAGGGACTAAATACGCAATATAGATTGTATTTCTCGAATACAAACCATGATCTGTATTGGTCAGAAACTTCGTCCCCGCGCCTCATAAATCGCTTATCTCTACCGGCGCCGCCATCAGCGCCTGACCAGCGAACACTGCGATTTCGACACCGGCATGAACGCCTGCTCGCCCGGCACCGTGGCCAGCACCTTGTAGTAGTCCCATGGGTACCTGGACTCGGCCGGCGTCTTGACCTCGAACAGATACATGTCGTGGACCATGCGGCCGTCTTCGCGGATGCGGCCGTTCTTTGCAAAGAAGTCGTTGATCGGCATCGACTTCATCTTCTTCATCACCGCCGCGGTCTCGTCTGTGCCGGCTGCCTGCACGGCCTTCAGGTAGTGCGTCACCGATGAATACGCACCCGCCTGGCTCATGTTGGGCATTTTCCTGAGCTTGTCGAAATAGCGGCGCGACCAGGCTCGCGTGGCATCGTTCATATCCCAGTAGAAAGCTTCGGTCAGCACCAGCCCGGAGGCCGTCTTCAGGCCGATGGCGTGGATGTCGTTGATATAGAGCAGCAGGCCCGCCATGCGCTGCGTGTTGTTGCGGGTCAGGCCGAATTCGGAGGCGGCCTTGATCGCGTTGACGGTATCGCCGCCGGCATTGGCCAGGCCCACCACCTGTGCCTTGCTGGCCTGCGCCTGCAGCAGGTAAGAGGCAAAGTCGCTGGTGGCCAGCGGGTGGCGCGCGGCGCCCAGCACCTTGCCGCCGGTCTCGTTGACGACCGCGGTGGCCGAGTCCTGCAGCGTGTGGCCGAAGGCGTAGTCCGCCGTCAGGAAGAACCAGGACTTGCCGCCGCGCTGCACCATCGCGCGCGCGGTGGTGTTGGCCAGCGCGTAGGTGTCGTAGGCGTAGTGCACTGACACCGGCGTGCACAGGTCGTTGGTGATGCGCTCGGTGCCCGGGCCGGAGAACACCACGATGCGGTTCTTCTGTCGTGCAACCTCAAGCACCGCCAGCGCCGGCGCAGACGCGGCCACGTCGAGGATGGCGTCGACATTGGCAGTGTCGAACCATTCGCGCGCCTTGTTGGCGGCGATGTCGGCCTTGTTCTGGTGATCGACCACCACCAGCTCGATCTTCTTGCCCAGCACCTTGCCGCCGAAATCGTCGATGGCCATCTGCGCGGCGGTGGCGCTGCCGCGGCCGGTGACGTCGGCATACAGGCCGCTCATGTCGAGCAGCATGCCGAGCTTGACGACATCGTCAGAGACGGCGGCCCTGGGCTGGGCCTGGGCAGTGCCGCAGGCAAGCGCCGCGGCGAAGGCGAGGGCGCTGGCGGCAATGCGGCGGAGCGCGTGGCGATGGTTCATGGTGTCTCCCTGGTTTATTGTTGTTGGCTTATACCGTGGCGATCGGCGTCACCGGCGACCCCACCGCGCCGGGCAGGCGCAACGGCGGGGCGGTGAGCTGGAAGCGGGTGCGGCCGTTGGCGCGCAACCAGTCCGCCAGCTCGCGCAGGTACCACAGCTCGCCCAGCGGTAGGCCCAGCTTGAACAGGCAATGGTGGTGCAGCGGCAGCAGCGGGTGGCTCTTGTCGCCGTCGGGCGCGGGGCGGGCGGGGTAGCGTTCCACCGCGTAGTTGTCGGCGATCAGCGCGGCGATGCCGGCATCGGTGATCCAGTTCAGCAGGCGCTCGTCGCGGCCGTCCAGCGCGCAGCAGCTGTGGTGCAGCACGGCTTCATCGGGTTTGCGCTGCATCGACAGCACCACCTCGGCAAAGCCGGTGCGCAGCAGCAGCATGTCGCCGCGTTCGACTTCCACATTGCCGGCATCCAGCGCGTGCATCAGGTCGTCGTAGCCGACATTGCGGAAGTCCATGCCGAAGGTATGCGCCAGGTCCACCAGCACGCCGCGGCCCTGCATCCCCTTGACCGCGAAGTTCTCGATGCCCAGCGCCTGCGCGGCACTGTGGTCGTGGCCGCAAGGGTGCGCGGCGAAGTTGTCATCCTCGGCATAGTCCACCGGGCCGACGATATGCTCGTTGGCGCGGTAGCCGTTGTAGTACACGCGCTCCGGGCGGCCGTCGCCGTCGGCATCGAACAGCGCCCCCACGTGCGCCAGCGCATCCCATTGCGTGCTGTATTGCAGGCACAGCAGCACCTGGTCGTCGCTGATGACGTCGGTGGCGGTGGGATCGACCTTGGCCAGCGGGAAGTTCAAATAGGGGATGTCGTCGCGCAGGGTAGGCCGCAGCACCGGCGGATGCCGGCGCGGGTTGAGCTTGTTGCCGCCGGGGTAGTCCAGCGGCAGCGACAGGCAGAAGCTGATGCCGGCCTGCACCTCGCGCGCGCCCTTGACGACTTGTTCCGGGCAGATCAGGTTGATGCGGCCGAGCTGGTCGTCGGGGCCGAAGTCACCCCAGTTGGAACCTTGCGGACGTTGCTTCCAGCGCATGAGTCATGCCTCCTGTCGTGTGCGTGGCCGAGGGAGCGGCCGGTGTATGGGGTATCGGTGCGGCGTGGTTGCGCGATGCGCGTGGCCACGCGGGAAGGTCTCCTGTCCGGTTCTCGTGGCATGAAACCGGTTGCATCCCTTATAGGCCATATTACGGGGAATGGTCATTTTGCGGTGCAGCAGGATTACGGCGGGGCGGCATCCTTATAGAGGCGGGCAATGCCGGTTCATGATGTGTTATCGTACAACTAGGTTGAGGAAGCTGCTTATTTCCGCCCAGAAATAGTAGAGGATAGGGAATTCCCGGGGCCGTAGATCACCATAAACGGATAGCATGTTGTCAGACAACGTAACACTAAAAGTGCGCGACGCGCACCCGGCTGGAGATGACATGACAGTGACCCCGACAGCAGGTGGACAGGCGGCTCGCCCGCTGTACATCACGATGCACGCGAACGACAACGTCGCGATCGTGGCCAACGACGGCGGCCTGCCGGCGGGAACGGAATTCCCCTGCGGCCTGGTGCTGGCCGAGGGCGTACCCCAGGGCCACAAGGTGGCGCTGACTGACCTGCGCGAGGGCGACGCGGTGATCCGCTACAACGTGGTGATCGGCTATGCTCTGAAAGACCTGCCGCGCGGCAGCTGGGTCAATGAGCGCGTGATCCGCATGCCGGCCGCGCCGGAACTGCACGACCTGCCGGTCGGCACGCGCGTGGCGCCGCTGCTACCGCTGGAAGGCTATACCTTCGAGGGCTACCGCAATGCGGACGGCTCGGTTGGCACACGCAATATCCTGGGCATTACCACTACGGTGCAGTGCGTGGAGGGCGTGGTGGAGTTTGCCGTGCGGCGCATCAAGGAAGAACTGCTGCCGAAGTATCCCAATGTCGACGACGTGGTGGGCCTTGAGCATACCTACGGCTGCGGCGTGGCAATCGACGCGCCCGATGCCGGCATCCCGATCCGCACCATCCGCAATATCGCGCTGAACCCCAATTTCGGCGGCGAGGTGATGATCGTCAGCCTGGGTTGCGAGAAGCTGCAGCCGGCGCGCCTGATCGGCGCCGGCACCATCCCGATCCAGCAGGAGGGCGAGCCCGACGTGGTCTGCCTGCAGGACGAGCAGCACGTGGGCTTTGCCTCGATGATCGATTCGATCATGGCCACGGCAGAGAAGCATCTGGCCCGCCTGAACGCGCGCCGGCGCGAGACCTGTCCGGCGTCAGACCTGGTGGTCGGCGTGCAGTGCGGCGGCAGCGATGCCTTCTCCGGCGTCACCGCCAACCCCGCGGTGGGCTTTGCCACCGACCTGCTGGTGCGCGCCGGGGCCACGGTGATGTTCTCCGAAGTGACCGAGGTGCGCGACGGCATCGACCAGCTCACCGCGCGCGCGGCCACGCCCGAGGTGGCCGAGGCGCTGGTGCGGCAGATGGCCTGGTACGACCGCTACCTGGAGCAGGGCAAGGTCGACCGCAGCGCCAACACCACGCCGGGCAACAAGAAGGGCGGCCTGTCGAACATCGTGGAAAAGGCGATGGGCTCGATCGTCAAGTCGGGCACCGGCCCGATCCACGGCGTCACCGGCCCCGGCGAGAAGGTCACGCAGAAGGGGCTGATCTACGCCGCCACGCCCGCGGGCGATTTTGTCTGCGGCACGCTGCAGCTGGCCGCCGGCATGAACCTGCACGTATTCACCACCGGGCGCGGCACGCCGTACGGGCTGGCCGAGGTGCCGGTGATCAAGGTGTCCACCCGCAACGACCTGGCACGGCGCTGGCACGACCTGATGGATGTCAACGCCGGCCGCATCGCGACCGGCGAGGCCACCATCGAGCAAGTGGGCTGGGAGCTGTTCCACACGCTGCTGGCCGTGGCCAGTGGCAAGAAGTCATGGGCCGAGCACTGGAAGATCCGCAATGCGCTGGTGCTGTTCAACCCGGCACCGGTGACCTGAGCCTCGGCTCTGACGGCGCTAGGTGCGCCCGCGCAACGGCCTGAGCAGATGCGACAGGCCGTTGTGGTCCAGCTCATGCATCAGCGCCAGCAGCGCGCCGATCTGCCCCGGCGGGAAGCCCTCGCGCGCGAACCAGTTCAGGTAGTTGCCTGGCAGGTCGGCGATCACCGTGCCTTTGTGCTTGCCAAAGGGCATGGTGACTGTGACCAGCCGCTTGAGGGCGTCGGCGTCGAAATCGTTCATGGGTGGCGGAAAGTCGGAAGGCTCCACGCTATCACAGTCAGCAAGCCGCACTACCTGGCGGTCATCTCCCACTTTCTCGCGAGTCCAAGCCGCTCGAATCGTTCGAACAGGAAGTCGATGAAGACGCGAATCCTGGCCGGCTGGTGGCGGCGGCACTGATACGCGACGTTGATCGTCAGCTTGGGCAGTTGCCAATCCGGCAGGACCGGCACCAGCCGGCCGGCAACGATGTCTTCGTAGATGATGTAGAGCGGCTGTACCAGGATGCCATGGCCCGCCAGGGCCGCTGCGCGGATCACCTGGCCTTCATTGGAGTCGAGCACGCTGGTCACAGGTACGGTTGCCGTTTCGTCGCCTCGCCGGAAGTGAAGCAGGTAGGGATCATTGGCAAGGTTGTAAATGAGCATCTGATGCTGCCGCAAGGTATCTGGTGCATCTGGCATGCCGCGCTCGGCAAGGTAGCCAGGCGACGCCGCCAGTACGCGGCGCGTCTCGGCCAGTTTTCGCACCGTAATCCCTGAATCCCCCTCATGTTCGCGTGTCCGGATGGCCACATCGATCCCGGCCTCGATAAAGTCAGGGTAGCGATTGGCAGCAATGATCTGGACCGCCAGGTTCGGATAGCACGCCCGAAATGCCGGCAATGCCGGCGCGAGATGGATCATCGCGAAGGATGCCGATGCGGTCACGCGAAGAACGCCGGTTGGATTGAGCGTGGCCTCGTTGATGGCGGCCTCGGCTTCGGCCATTTCAGCCAGCATCGCGGCACAGCGCCGGTGATACTCACGGCCGGCATCCGTGAGCCAGAGCCGGCGCGTGGTGCGCTCGACCAGGCGCGCTCCCAGGCGCTCTTCCAGCGCATTGAGGCAGCGGGTGGCTGCCGCACTCGACATGCCGAGTTGCTCCGCCGCCTTTGTGAGGCTGCCGAGTTCCGCAACCTGCACAAAAAACTCAATCTGCGTCCACTTGTCCATCAATTCTTCCGGCTAGAGGAGAACACTACTTCGCTTCCACCTCTTTTTACCTGTGGAGGAAGGAATTAATGTTAGCAGCAAGCGAGAAGCAGAAAACATGCGGAGACACCCGGAATGCGAAACCTCAATGAAGACACGATCACGCAGGCGGTGCTTGCGTCGATGGCGAACTGCCGCGATGCGCGCCTGCGCACCGTGATGACCAGTCTCGTCCAGCATTTGCATGCGTTCGCGCGTGATGTGAAGCTGAGCGAGGAAGAATGGTTCGCGGCCATTCGCTTCCTGACTTCGGTGGGCCACATCACCGATGACAAGCGCCAGGAATTCATCCTGCTATCCGATGTGCTTGGCCTGTCGATGCTGGTGACGGCGCAAAACAATGTGAAACCGGCGGGCTGCACTGAATCCACTGTATTTGGCCCGTTCTACGTGGAAGACAGTCCCGCGTACGACAGCGGCGCAGATATCTCGAATGGCGCGCAAGGCGAGCCTTGCTTTGTGCGCGGGCAGGTGCGGGACCGGGAAGGGACGGCCATTCCGGACGCCACCATCGAAGTCTGGCAGGCGGACCAGCATGGCCACTATGACGTGCAGATTCCGGGCCCTGACGGCGAGCATACCCACCGTGCGCGCGGGCGTTTGCGAACCGGCGAAGACGGCAGGTTTTCGTTTCGCTCGATCCTGGCCGAACCCTATCCGATTCCGCATGACGGCCCGGTCGGCGCGCTGCTGGAGGCGCTTGGCCGCCATCCCTGGCGGCCTGCCCACCTGCACTTCATGATCAGTGCACCGGGTTGCGAGACGCTGATTACCCATGTCTTTCGCGACGGTGACCGCTACCTCGACTCCGACGCCGTATTTGGCGTGCGCTCGACGCTGGTGGCTGACTGGGTGCAGCACCCGCCGGGCATCGCGCCTGATGGCAGCTTGCTCAAGGACCCTTACTACACCCTCGATTTTGATTTTGTCCTGAGCCGCGCGCACGAACGGAAATGATCAGGCACATCGTCATGTGGAAGGTGAAGGGTGAGACGGCGCATGAACGGGCTGATGCCCAGCAACGCATCAAGGCGGCCTTCGAGGCCTTGCCCGGCCGCATTCCAGGCCTGCGCCACGTGGAGGTCGGTATCGACGTGAGCCGCGTTGACTACGCGTGCGACACGGTGCTGCTTGCCGAGTTCGAATCGCTCGCGGCGCTCAAGGCCTACGCCGATCACCCGGAGCACCTTCGCGTCCGCGAGCAGCTGGCAGGGCTGCGCATCGCCCGCCACCAGGTCGACTACACCATTGATTGAGGGATGCAATATGGAAACAGCACTGGAATTCGTCTACCAGGCAGCGCCTGCCAGAGTCGTATTTGGCGCGGGTAGCCTGCAGCACCTGGAGCGCGAGATCGGCTTGCTCGGCGCGCAGCGCGCGCTGGTCTTGTGCACGCCCGAGCAGCGCGATGGGGCGCAGGCAATCATGGCATCCCTTGGCCAGCGCGCGGCAGGCCTGTTCGACCGTGCAGTCATGCATGTGCCGATCGACACGGCCCGGGAAGCACGCGAGCTTGCCCTGGCCTGCAATGCCGACTGTGCCATCGCGTTTGGCGGCGGTTCGACGATCGGGCTCGGGAAGGCGATTGCCCTGGAAAGCAGCATTCCCATCCTGGCGATCCCCACCACCTATGCCGGCAGCGAGATGACCCCGATCTACGGCGTTACCGAGGGCGGGGTCAAGCGTACCGGCAGCGATATGCGGGTGCTGCCACGGGCGGTGATCTACGACCCGGAACTGACCCTGACCCTGCCGGTCGACCTGTCCGTGACCAGCGGCATCAACGCCATCGCGCATGCCGCCGAGGGACTCTACGCCAGCAATGCCAATCCGATCACCAGCCTGATCGCTGAAGAAGGTATCCGTGCCCTGGGCCAGGGCTTGCCTGGCATCCATCGCGACGCCGCCGATATTGTGGCCCGCGGCCAGGCGCTCTACGGTGCGTGGCTGTGCGGAATGGTCCTGAGCAACGTTGGCATGGCACTGCACCACAAGCTTTGCCACACCCTCGGTGGCAGCTTCAACCTGCCGCACGCCCAGACTCACACGGTGGTGCTGCCACACGCACTGGCGTTCAACGCGGACTTTGCGCCGCAGGCAATGCAGCGGATCGCCCGCGCCCTGGGCACTGACAAAGCCGCGCGCGGCGTCCATGACCTGGCGAGCAAGCTCGGGGCGCCGACGTCGCTGCGTGAACTCGGCATGGCGCACGCGGACCTGGACCGCGCCGCGGAGATTGCCAGCGCCAATCCCTACTGGAATCCGCGCCCGATTTCCCGGGAGGACTTGCGTGCGCTGCTGCAGGACGCCTTCGACGGAACGCGCCCGTAATGCGCAACTCGCCGAGCTGCCACGGGACAGCGGCCCCCAAAACCAATATAGATGGAGACAAAGCATGAGCATCAATCCGAAGCAAACACCCGAGCCGGCCGCAGAAATCTTCGACGTAGCCGTGATCGGATATGGCCCGACCGGACTCGTCGCGGCCTCGCTGCTGGGGGAGGCTGGCTACAAGGTGGTTGTCATTGAACGCTGGCCCACGCCTTATGGCCTGCCGCGCCTGACCCATATCGATGGCGAGACGGCACGGATCGTCCAGGCGTGCGGAGACGTTGACCAGGCCCTGCGCGATGCCTGTGGGCTGGGTCCGTATCAGTATCGCAACGCCGACGATGAGCTCCTCATTGAACTGGACTGGACCGGGCACGCGTGCGGCTTCCCGGCCCATATCTCGATTTACCAGCCCGATATCGAAGACGCCATTCATCAGCGCGCGGCAAGCTTTCCCGGGGTCGAGATCCTTCGCGGCTGGGAGGCAGAGACGCTCAGGCAGGACGAGGATGGCGTCAGGATCTCCGCGCACCTCTGGCGCGGCGCGCAGGACTCGCAATGGACGACACCGTCGCGCGAGTTCATCGCAAAGTACGTCATTGGCGCCGACGGGGCGAACAGTTTTGTCCGCCGCAGTCTGTGCATCGAACGCGACGACTTCGGGCAGAACGAGCGCTGGTTGAACCTTGACTCGGAGAACAAGCGGGACCTTGGCGAGAAGTTCTCGCTCACGACCATCTATTGCGACCCGGCGCGGGCCCATATGTACATGCCGATCGGCACCCGGCGGACTCGCTTCGAACTGCGGGTGCTGCCTGGCGAGGATACTGCCTACTGGGAGGACGAGGCCGTCGGCTGGCGCTGGCTGAAGGAGCAGCATGGCCTGGGCCCGGAAGACATGCGCCTGTTGCGCCATGTCGTCTACACGTTCGAAACCCGCATGGCGCACCGGTGGCGCGACGGGCGGATCTTCCTGGCCGGCGATGCCGCGCATACGATGATGCCCTATATGGGGCAAGGCGCGTGTTCGGGCATGCGAGACGGCATCAACCTGGCCTGGAAGCTGGACCTGGTGCTCAGTGGCCGAAGCGCGCCGGGTCTGCTGGATACGTATGAAGAAGAGCGCAGGCCCCACGTCAGCAAGATCATGGAGATGGCGAGATTCCTTGGCAAGGTTGCCAACGAAGACGATCCGCAAAAGGTTGCCGAGCGCGACGCCGCATTCCGGGCCCGGTCGATCCCCCCGATGCCGCCGTTTCCGAGGCTCGAAGCCGGCATCGTGCATGCCGAGGTGGATGGCAGCCTGTTGCCCGCGATCGGCACGCCCGCTCCGCAGGGACGCGTGCGCAAGGGGGAAGTCGAAGGGCGCCTCGATGACGTGGTCGGTCATGGCTTCCTGCTGATCGCTCTTGACGATCCGTTGCGCTACCTCGATGAAGGCCAGCTCGGTTTCCTTGAGCAACTCGGCTGCCATATCGTCGTGCTGTCCGACGCGGCGTCGATACCCGGGGCAGTGGTGGAACTCAATGGCGCGCAGGCAGCGTTCATGCGCGCGCATGGCATGCAGGCTTACATCAGCCGGCCGGACTTTGCAGTCTTCGGCGGCGTTTCCGACCTGGCGCATCTGCCCGGCCTGGTCGATTCCCTGCGCCAGAAGCTGCACTGGCGCGGTGCGGCGCAATCCAGCATGCTGGCCGGGACCAGCGCAGCGGCTGTTTCGTGAGCGCGGGAGCCATGATGACGACAACGGTTTCTTCGGCAGCGCTTGCGTTCCAGCGGGCGATGCCGGTCACACGCTTGCTGGATTGCGGCATGGACTATGCCGACGCCGTCCGGCTGTTCGACGCCACCAGCCGGGGAGAGGACTGGGATCGCGTGGCCGAGTCGCTCGCCGATGCTCAGCTGGAGCGCGCCGAGCATGCTGCCAGGGCCGGCCACCTGGTGACAGCCGCCCAGGCCCAGTCCATGGCGATTGCCGACCTGGTCTTTGCGCAGATGGCCTTCAATCACGACGCGCCACGCAAACTCGGCTTGTACAGTCGCCTGGTGGCTGCGACGCACCAGCTTTGCCACTGGTCCGCACAAGGCCTCGAGCGCGTTGAGCTTTCATTCGCAAATGGTCGCCTGACAGGGTGGCTGATGCGCCCGCCAGCCGGCCACGCGCGCGGCACCGTGCTGCTCTTTGGCGGGCAGAGCGGCTGGGGGGTGGCATACCTGCCGCTGGCGCGGGCCCTGGCGGAACGCGGTCTCGCCACGCTGATGGCGGAAGGCCCGGGGCAGGGCGAAACCCGGCTGGTCCACGGCATTCATGTCGACGTGGATATTCCCGCGGCCTACCGGTGCTTTGTGTCACGGATAGCCGAGGATGCATCGCTTGGCGTCCCCGGCATCTGGGGGAACAGCGTGGGCGGGCTCTGGGCGGCAGCCACGGCAGCGACGGACGACAGGATCCGGGCGTGCTGCATCAACGGTGCCCTCGCAGCTCCCACACTGCTGCCGTTCCGGACGTTCGAGGAGCAGGCAGCCGCCATGCTGGGCAGCACGAACCAGGCAGCCATCCAGGCCAATTTCGAACGCATGCGCTTTCACTCGCACCGCGACAGGATCGCTTGCCCGCTGCTCGTGCTGCATGGCGGCGAGGATCCGTTGGTGAAGCTGGAAGACCAGCAGCCGTTCCTGGACGCGGCGCTCACGGACGACGTGACGCTACGAATCTGGCCGGATGGCGAGCATACGATCTACAACCACGCGGCCGAGCGGACTGCCCTGGTGGCGGATTGGTTCGCGGACCGGCTCTGCTGAATGGACGCCGCGCGCCGTCAAGCGCGCCGGATCTTCGCTTCTTCCACAGCCGCGCGCACGCACTCGGCCAGCAACTCTGACGCGCGGGTGCGCGTCGCACGGGCCGTGCGCGCGATCACCAGCGGCTGGCGCACGGTATCTTCCCGTATCGGCTTTTCCACGACGGCGGTGATCTGGGACGACGCCGGCGCCTGCGTGATCAGCAGCGCCGCGCCCAGTCCGTTCGCCACCATGCCGCGCGCCAGTTCCAGCGAAGTCGCGCGGTAGCGCACCTCGGGCTGCAGCCCGAATTGCCAGAACGGCGCCATCAGGAATTCACGGCTGTGCGGCAGGTCGATCAGGATCAGCGGTTCCTGCGCCAGTTCGTGCAGCGACAGGCTGCCTTTGCGCCTGGCCAGCCGCGAGCCCGCGGGCAGCAGGCCGTAGGGCCGCAGCTCTGCCAGCAGTTCGCGCTCGATGTCTTCGGGCATGCCTACGTCGTAAGTCAGCGCCAGCTCGATCTGCCCGCCGTGCAGCCAGTCTTCCAGTTGTGCGAGATCCCCTTCGACAAAGCGTACCGACAGTTTGGGATAGCGCTCGCGTGCCAGGCGCAGCACCACCGGCAGATAGACCGGCGCCAGCGTGCGGAAGACGCCGATCTGCACCTCGCCCGCAGCGGCATCGCCGCTCTTGTCCACTTCAAATGCCGTTGCTGCCCCGAGGATGTGGCGCGCTTCCGCCAGCTTGCGTACGCCGAAGCGGGTCAGGGTCATCCTTGCGCCGACATCACGGGCGAACAAGGCTTCCTCGAACAGCGTCTCCAGTTCGCGGATGGCAACGGAGATGGAGGGCTGCGAGACGTTCAGCAGCCGCGCAGCCGCCGTGGTGCTGCCGGTTTCGGCCGCCGCGGCGAAGTAGCGCAACAGCCGCAAGGAGACGCGCATCAAAAAATCCTATAGGTGCTAGTCGAATTCAATATTTTACTTGATAGCATGCGCTGCGCAGAATCGGTGTCACTGAAACGCAAGCCCGCGGGTTTGCAAGCCTGGAGGCCAAGACGTGACTCATTCCGACCTGCCGCTTGCCGGCATCCGCGTGATCGATTTCTCGCGCGTGCTGGCGGGCCCTTACTGCACGGCGCTGCTCGGCGACCTTGGCGCAGAGGTGATCAAGATCGAACCGCCTGGCGGCGATGACTACCGCGCGGTCGGTCCCTTCGTCGATGGCAAGAGCGGTCTGTTCTCTGCCATGAACCGCAACAAGCAGAGCATCGTGATCGACCTGAAGACGGCAGCGGGCCTGGAGCTGGCGCGCTCGCTCTGCGCCCGGGCCGACGTGGTGGTCGAGAACTTCCGCCCGGGTGTCGCGGACAAGCTGGGCATCGGCTATGAGGCGCTGCGTGCGCTGAATCCGCCGGTGGTCTACGCCAGCGTGTCGGGCTTCGGCCAGACCGGGCCGGAATCGCACCGTCCGGCCTACGACATCATCCTGCAGGCAATGTGCGGGCTGATGGATGCCACCGGCGCCCCGGACGGCGCCCCGACCATGCTGGGCGAGGCCGTCTCCGATGCGGTCAGCGGCCTGTTCGCCTCATGGGGCGTGCTGGCCGCGCTGCTGGCGCGCGAGAAGACCGGGCGGGGCACGCATGTCGATGTCTCGATGTTCGACGCCACCCTGAGCCTGAGCGCCACCCTGGTCGCGCGCTATGCCGCGACCGGCCTGGCGCCGCTGCGCGTCGGCAACCGCCATCCCTCGTCCGCGCCGTTCGGCGTGTACCGCGCCGCGGACGGCTTCTATGTGGTGGCGGTGCTGAACAACAAGCTGTTCCAGGCGCTGGCCAATGCCATCGGCCGGCCGGAGATGGCGCAGGACCCGCGCTTTGCCGACGACGAGACGCGCTGCCGCTTCGAGGGCGATCTGCGCGCCGGTCTCGAAGCCTGGTCGGCCAGCCGTTCCGTGGCCGAGGTGAACCGCCTGCTGAGCGAGGCGGGCATCCCTGTCGCGCCTATCCGCAACGTCAAGGAAGCCCTGGAGAGCGACCATGCCGCCCACCGCGGCCTGCTTGCCGAAGTGCCCGGGCCGGAGGGCGGCACCGTGCGGTTGCCGTCGCAGCCGGTGAAGTTCTCCGGCTACGGCGCCAACCGCGTGACGCCCGCGCCGGCGCTGGGGCAGCACACCGAAGCCATCCTGGCCGAGCTGGCCAATGCTGCCACGGCGCATCCGCAAGTGTTCAGCAAGGAGAAACAACATGCATAAGCGACTGGGCGTAGAGCCGGGCGATCTTGAGATTGCCGATGCCATCGGACGCTTCGCGCAAAGCGAACTGGCGCCGAAGGCGGCCGAGGTGGACCGGGCCGAAGCCTCCACCACGTGCTATGTGCCGCAACTTGCCGAGCTCGGCCTGATGGGGATGAACCTGCCGGAGCGCTGGGGCGGGACCGAGACTTCGCCGGTGGCACTGATCCTGTCGTTGGCGGAGGTTGCCAAGGCCTGCGCCTCGACCTCGTCGATGATCGGCGCGCACTACCTGGCTACCGATTCCATCCTGATCGGCGGCGACGACAGCCTGCGCGAGCGCTACCTGCCGGATGCGGCCGCCGGCGGCAAGCTGGGCGCCTTTGCGCTGACCGAGCCGCGCGCCGGCTCCAACCCGGCGGACATGGCCACGCGCGCCACCCCGGAGGGCGACGGCTACCGCCTGCGCGGGGTCAAGCACTTCATCTCCAACGCGGACGCTGCGGACTTTATCGTCGTCTACGCCAAGACCGATCCCGCCGCCGGCACGCGCGGCATCAGCGCCTTCGTGGTGGACCGGCACAGCGAGGGCGTGCAGATCGCGCCCGCCGAGAAACTGATGGGAATTCGCGGGGCGCCGGCCCATGAGGTGGCGCTGGACTGCTTCGTTCCCGCCGCCAACCGGCTGGGGCCGGAAGGCACGGGCTTCCGTACCGCCATGAAGGTGCTGGACAACAGCCGCCTGGACGTGGCTGCCACCAGCCTGGGCATTGCCGAGGCAGCGCTGGCGTGCGCGGCGGACTGGGCCAGGCAGCGCCAGGTCGGCGGCGAGCCGCTGGCGCGCAAGCAAGGCCTGCAATGGATGTTTGCCGACATGCGCACGCGGCTGGAGGCGGCCTGGCTGCTGACCCTGCAGGCGGCGGTGCGGCGCCGGGACGGAGAGCCCTTCACCGAGCAGGCATCGATGTCCAAGCTCTATGCCTCGGAGATGGTCGGCTTTGTCACCGACGCCGCGCTGCAGATCCACGGCGGCTACGGCTTCACGCGCGAAATGCCGCTGGAGCGCTTGGTGCGCGATGCGCGGATCCTGCGCATCTATGAAGGCTCGTCGGAAATCCAGCGGACGGTGATCGCGCGCGCGGTGCTGGCGTAAGCGCCGCTGCAGATCCGACGGTGGGGATCAGGGCGTGGCAGGCGTGTCGGGGCTGTCAGGCGTGGCGTCGGGCGCGGCAGGGGTGTCAGGCGTGGCAGCGGGCGTGGCGGGCTTGGCTTTCCGCGGCCGGGTGCCCGCACCGCGGCGGGCCTTCAGCTGCTGGGCCCGCTTGGCATCCGCCAGGCTGACGACGCCGGCCTCATTGCCCTCCAGGTCCAGCCGCTTGGCGCCTTCCACCATGCACGACCAATAGCGTGCGCCGCTGCACCAGGTGCGGATCGCTTCACGCAGCTCCGCCTCGGTCAGGGCCAGCTTGCCCGCATGCTGGGCCAGATCCTCGAACGTGCCGACCTTCAGCGGCACCTTGGGCGCCGGGTTCTTCGGAAACGCCTTGGGGAAGTGCTTCTGCAGCCGGGCAATGGAATGCACCACAGGATCGACGGGCGGCTTCGCGGGTGCCGCAGCCTGCGCGGCAGCCGGCGCAGGGCGCCGGCGCTTGCCTTCCGCCCGTGATTCGGCCTTTGCCTTGGATTCGGCCTTTGCCTTGTTTGCCAGTTGATCCCTTAGTGCTGCGAGTTGTTCAAAGCCCATGATATTTGCCGTTCTGTGAACCAGAATTGTAGCAAGGCTGGGCCAACGACAGGTTTGGCGGCATTTTGCATGCGGCGGGCATGGGTCGAATACGTCTCTCGCTGCCGCAAGGCGGGGCCGGACAGAAGGGCTCTCGGCGGGGGCGCCCTCACGTGATTGCCCTGAGCAGGCGGACCATCCGTTCGAAAATCGAGGAGCAGCGGTGGATTCCCATGCCATGAACGGTGAAACGCCAGACGCGTCGCATCCGCAGCAATCCCGTGCAGAGCTCACGCTTGCTGCGTTGGGCGTGGTCTACGGCGATATCGGCACGAGCCCCCTTTATGCGGTCAAGGAGACCTTCAATCCGGCCCACGGGATCCCGCTCGTAACCGAGAACATACTTGGCGGTATCTCCGCGATCCTCTGGGCGCTGATGGTGGTGGTTTCGCTCAAGTATGTGATCCTCATCATGCGGGCAAACAACAGGGGCGAAGGTGGCATCATGGCACTGCTCGCGCTCGCCCTGTCGTCCGTGAAAAAGGTCGGTCGCTCGCCGACGCCGATCCTGCTGGTGGGCCTGTTCGGCGCGGCGCTCTTCTATGGCGATGCCGTGCTGACACCTGCCATGTCGGTGCTCTCGGCGCTCGAAGGCATCGAGGTGGGCACTACCGCGCTGCAGCCTTATGTCTTGCCGGCATCCGTGGGTGTGTTGATCGCGCTGTTCCTGTTCCAGCGGCATGGCACCGCCGCCATCGGCGCGCTGTTCGGGCCTGTCACGATCGTGTGGTTTCTCGCCCTGGCCGCCGCGGGCATCCACGGCATCGCCCGGTATCCCGCAATCCTGGGCGCGCTCAGCCCGCTGCACGCGCTCGGCTTCGTCACGCAGCACGGGTTCGCCTCGTTCGCGGTGCTTGGGGCGGTGCTGCTCGCGTTCACCGGTGCCGAAGCGCTCTACGCCGATATGGGGCATTTCGGCAGTGCCCCGATTCGCCTGGCCTGGTTCGGGCTGGTATTCCCGGCGCTTGCGCTCAACTACCTGGGGCAGGGCGCGCTGATCATTGTGAATGCAAAAGCAATCGAGAACCCCTTCTACCTGCTGTATCCGTCGTGGGCCCTTTATCCGATGGTTGCACTCGCGACAGCGGCAACAGTGATCGCGTCGCAGGCGACGATTTCGGGTGCCTACTCGCTGACGAAACAGGGAATCCAGCTGGGCTATCTGCCACGCATGAACGTGGTGCACACATCGGAGCGAGCGATCGGTCAGATCTACATACCGACTCTCAACGGGATGTTGCTTGTTGCGGTTCTGGTTGCCGTGCTCGGCTTCGGATCTTCGTCCAATCTCGCTTCGGCGTACGGGGTCGCGGTCACCGGCACGATGTTGGTGACGACGCTTCTCACCTTCTTTGTGATCCACTACGGTTGGCGCTACAACCTGCTGCTAAGCCTTGTCGCAACCGGCTTCTTTATTGCGGTGGATATGGCTTTCGTTTCCTCCAGCCTGTTGAAAGTTGCCGAAGGGGGCTGGTTCCCACTCGTTGTCGGGGCTGGGATATTCGTCGTGATGCTGACATGGGTTCGCGGCCGGCAAGCGTTGTTGGAGCGGCTCCAAAGTACCGACGTGCCCCTCAAGTCGTTCCTGGATTCGCTGTTTCTCGCACCACCACCGCGCGTGCCCGGCACGGCGGTGTTCCTCACCCCGACACCGGATGTGGTGCCACACGCGTTGATGCATAACCTCAACCATAACAGGGTGCTACACGAGCGCGTCGTGTTTCTTACCGTGAGAATGAAGGATGTGCCATCGGTGCCGGCGACCGAGTGCGCAGCCGTTGAGCCGCTCGGACACGCCTGCTACAGGATAACGCTGCGCTTCGGCTTCATGAACCGGCCCGATGTCGCGCAGGCGCTCGGCGCTCTGCCTCCGGCGGCTGGCCTGGAGTTTGACATCATGGACACCTCGTTTTTCCTGAGTCGCGAGGCCATCGTCGCTGCAGCCGGCGGTCCCAGTGGCATGGCGTCATGGCGTGAACGTCTGTTTGCCACGATGAGCAGGAACGCCGGCAATGCTGCTGATTACTTCAACATACCGGCAAATCGCGTGATCGAGATTGGCACGCAGATCAAGATCTAGACCGCCGGCGGTACCTGTTCTGCAAAGGACTCCGTGCCCCAGGCGTCCCGTACCTCGGCAGCCAGTTCATCGGCGCGCCCTTGATAGCGTGGCGAAAAATGGAACGGCGTCACCGCGCGTGCGCCTATGCTGCGCGCAATCCGCCCGGCCTGGGCGGCGGTCAGGTGGTTCTTGCGCAGGCCGTGTGCCCGGTCGACATCCAGGAACACGCTCTCGATGAAGAGCTGGTCGACGCCTTGCATCAGTTGCGACAATGCTTGCACGTTCGCGCTCGTATAGCGCAGGTCGGTCACGTAGCCGATGCGCAGGCCGGGCTCGGTATCCAGGATCAGCCGGCTCAGCTCGCCGACCGTTCGCGCCGATGCATGGTCGCCGCTCCTGTCCCGCCATTGCACAAGGATCGGGGCATCGGCGGCCGCGCCGGTCAGGACCGCATGCTTGAGTTCGCGCAGCCAGGCGCCGGTGGTCAGGCCCGATGCAGCCAGGCGCTCCTTGTTGACGCCGAGCCGGGCCTTTTCCTCCACCAGGTAGGCCAGGCATGGAATCCCGTGATCGACAAAGCAGGCGCGCACCCGGAACGTCGCTTCGTCATGCACGATATCGCCGGCCCTCTCGACACACGCTTCGGCCTCCCTGGCAAAGCCGTGCCGGCTGGAAAAGCAGGCGTGCCGCATCTGCCCGTCCAGTCCAAGTTCGGCCACTTCGATGACCAGCTCGGTGGCGTAGCGATGCACCACGTTCCAGGTATAGGCAAGCAGCTTGTGCTCGACCTGTGCCAGGAATCCTGGCCCGCCGACCAGCACGAGGCGCGGCTTGCGCCCGAGCAGCACACGCAGCAGCTTGTCGAAGCCAGAGAAATGGTCCATGTGCGCATGCGTGACAAATACATGCGACAGGCGCATCAGCTCGCGCGGCATCAGCCGGGCGATGTCGCCCAGGTCGAACAGCAGCGCGCGCCGTTCGTCCAGGAAGTCTACGAACAGCCCTGGATCGCCAAAGGCATCGTTGACGAGGCGGGCTTCCAGCAGGGGGCGCATGTTCACTCGCGGTGCGACCGACGCTAAGGCTCAGGCAAGGGCGCACTGGTCCGGCTGCCGGTCACCGCCCGGTCAGCTGGCGCAGCAGCTTCTGCACGATCCGCTCATGCTGTTCCAGCGCCGCGTCAAGCGTCTGCGCGCCAAAACTTTCATTGTCCTGCTCGGCCAGCCCGGTCACGCGCGTGATGAACAAGGGGGTGTCCGTCGGCGCGGCCTCCGACACGCCCCGGAAGCGGGTCGTCACCGTGCCGCCGGACTGCTCCAGCAGGGTGCGGCGGAATACCAGGTCGTTGTCCGCCATCCAGCGCGACCATTCGTCGTGGTCGGCTACCTGCACTGGCCGGTTCTTCTCATCAAGGATATAGAAGCGGCGCCATTGCTGTGGATCGTGACGAGGCTTCATCGACTACCACCTCCGTGTGGTTGTGGCCCGCTTGTCACCCGGGCCCGACGGCCAATGTGCTTTGCAAGCGACTACCGCGCAACGCAAGTGCACGATCTCAACGCCGCCCTGCAGCTAGTCTATTTGACGGATGCGTTCATGCCAGCGCGCCGTTGCGTGCCACGACCCGGCCGGCCGACACCACCAGTTGCCGCACCGGCCTTGCCACGACCGCCTCGGCCACTGTTTGCGCGGCGACCAGCACCAGGTCCGCCCGGTCGCCCGGCGCCAGGCCATAGCGCTGGAAGCCGCATGCGCCGGCGGCCGCGTGCGTCACGCAATCGAGCGCAAGCGCGAGTTCGTCATCGCGGCGGAAGTTGTTGCGCAGGCCGATCAGCATGGCCCGCTCCAGCATGTCGGGCGAGCCGTATGGGGTCCAGGTATCGCGGATGCCGTCGTTGCCGCCGGCAATCCTGACGCCTGCCGCGCGGCACGCGGCGACCGGCGGCACCGGGCGCGACGGCGGTGCGGTGGTGACGATGACAACCCCAAGGTCGGCGATGCGCCGCAGCAGCGCGTCGCGCTCGCGATCGGCAATGTCGCCCAGGCAGAACGCATGGCTGACCGTGACCATGCCGCGCATGCCCAGCGTGGCCGTGCGTTGCAGGATCAGGTCGAGGGAATAGGCGCCCATGGTGCCGGGCTCGTGCAGATGGATGTCGAGCGGGCGGCCATGGCGCTGCGCGAGGCCGAACAGGACATCCAGTGCGCGCACCGGGTCGCCTTCGATGGCGCACGGGTCCAGCCCGCCGAGGATGTCGGCGCCATCGCGCAGCGCCGCATCCAGCAGCGCTTCCGTGCCGGGGCGCCCCAGCACGCCCGACTGCGGGAACGCGACGATCTGCATGTCCATCTGCGCGGACAGCTGGTCGCGCGTGGCAAGTACTCCTTGCAGATGGCGCAGGCCCGCGTCGGTGTCGATATCGACGTGGGTGCGCAGCCGCGTGGTGCCCGCCGCAAGGAAGGCGCGCGCCAGCGCCAGCGATTGCGTGCGGGCATCGTGGCCGGTGGCGGCGCGCCAGCGGCGCTCGTTGTCGATGCGGTCGGTCAGGTTGGGGCCGACCTCATTGCGATACCAGGGCATGCCCCACAGGGTCTTGTCCAGGTGGGTGTGCGCCTCGACCAGGCCGGGAAGCGCCAGCGTGCCGGCGCCGTCCTCGACCTGGCATCCGGCCGGCGCCTCAAGCCCGGTGCCGATGCGCGCGAACTGGCCGTCTGCGATCAGGATATCGACCTGGTTCCCGGCTGCGAGCCGGACATTGCGGACCAACAGTTGATTCATTGCATCTTCCGTTATTTCAGGATGAAGCCGCCTTCAGGACGGCGGGGCTTGTCTCTCGGCACGGTTCAACGCTGCGGGGCGCGCATGCCGCCGCGCGGCAGGCAGCCGAGCAGCCTGTCGAAGGCCGGCGCGATGTCCTCCTCCGGCACGCAGGCATACCCCAGCAGCAGGCCTCGCTGCACGGCATCGCCGATGAAATAGCGCGACAGCGGCCGCACCATGATGCCGCGCGCGCGGGCGGCGGCGGTGATGGCCACGTCGTCGGCATCGTCGGGCAGGCGCAGCACCAGGTGAAGGCCGGCATTGCTGCCGTGCTCATGCAGCGCGCCGGGGCCGAGATAGCGCTCGATCAACGCGGCCAGGATGGCGCGCCGTCGGGCATACAGCGGCCGCATGCGGCGGATGTGGGCGGCATAGTCGCCGGCCTGCATGAATTCGGCGACGGTTGCCTGCGTCATCAGGTGGCCGGCCCGGTATAGCTCGGCGTGCGCGGTCTGGAAGGCGCCGGCCAGGCTGCGCGGCAACACCAGGTAGCCCATGCGCAAGCCCGGATAGAGGGTCTTGCTGAAGGTGCCGATATAGATCACCGGCGCATCCGGTTCCATGCCCTGCAACGACGGGATCGGCTGCCCGGAAAAACGGAACTCGCTGTCGTAGTCGTCCTCCACGATCCAGCTGCCGCGCTGGCGGGCGTACTCCAGCAGCGCGCGCCGGCGCTTCAGGCTCATCACGGCGCCAAGCGGGTACTGGTGCGAGGGCGTGACGAAGATAAAGCGCGGCGCGGGCATCTCCCCGCCGGCCTCCGTGTCGGGCAGCGTCAGGCCCTCGTCGTCCACCAGCTTCGGCACCATGCCGATATCGCTGACCTGCAGCACGCCGCGGATTCCCCAATAGCTGGGTTCCTCCACCCACGCCTGGTCGCCGGGCGAGCCCAGCATCCTCACCACCAGGTCGATGGCCTGGTGTATGCCCTCGGTGATCAGCACCTGGTCCGGATCGCAGCGCACCGAGCGCGCTACCCGCAGATGCGCCGCCAGGGCTTCGCGCAGCGCCGGCAGCCCGCCGCCATGGCTGTAGCTCAGCCACTCCGGGTGCGGGTTGCGCCACACGCGGGCCGAGATCTGTGCATAGCGGCGATGCGGGAAGCGCGTGACGTCGGGAACGCCCGGCATGAATGCGCCCCATTGCGTGGGCGAGGCCGAGGCATTGGCCAGCAGCCGCTGTCCGCGCGGTGACAGCCCGGGCATGGCCTGCGGCCCGACCTCGGTCGCCGGCACCGCGGCGGCGTTCAGGTAGCGCTCCGGCGCGGTGGCGGCAACGAAGGTGCCGCTGCCGGTGCGTGCATACAGGTAGCCCTCGGCCAGCAGCTGGTCGTAGGCAAACATCACCGTATTGCGAGACAGCCCCAGTTCGGCGGCCAGGTCGCGTTGCGGCGGCAAGCGGGTGGCCGGCGCAAGGCTGCCGTCCTGTATCGCGCCGCGGATGCATTCGTAGAGGCCGCGGTTGAGCGGTTTGCCCAGTGCCGCCGTGCCTTCGGGGCCCAGGCGCTGGAGCAGCTGGTCGCCGCAGATCGATTTCAAATTGGCACCATCGGAATTGCGAAAGCGGTACTGGATTATAGGGCCAAGGCCGGTTGAAATGGCTGTCATCGCTGGGCCCCTGCCAGCGGTGCCCGTTTCGCGAGTCGGCCGGTGCCGACAGTCCTTACCGCACAATGACCATGAAAAACCTCGAACTGAACCAACGCCGTACCCTCGCGACGCCGCGCGGAGTGGGCGTGATGTGCGATTTCTACGCCGACCGCGCCGAGAACGCCACGCTGTGGGACGTGGAAGGCCGTGCCTACACGGACTTCGCCGCCGGCATCGCCGTGCTCAACACGGGCCATCGCCACCCGCGCGTGATGCAGGCCATCGCCGCGCAGCTGGAGCGTTTCACGCATACCGCCTACCAGATCGTGCCCTACCAGGGCTATGTCACGCTGGCCGAGCGCATCAACGCGCTGGTGCCGATCCAGGGCCTGAACAAGACGGCCCTGTTCACCACCGGCGCAGAGGCCGTGGAGAACGCCATCAAGATCGCCCGTGCGCATACCGGCCGCCCCGGCGTGATCGCCTTCTCGGGCGCCTTCCATGGACGCACGCTGCTGGGCATGGCGCTGACCGGCAAGGTGGCGCCGTACAAGATCGGGTTTGGCCCGTTCCCCTCCGACATCTACCACGCTCCGTTCCCCAGCGCGCTGCATGGCGTCAGCACTGAGCGGGCGCTGCAGGCGCTTGAAGGCCTGTTCAAGACCGATATCGATCCGGCCCGCGTGGCCGCGATCATCGTTGAGCCGGTGCAGGGCGAAGGCGGCTTCCAGGCGGCGCCGGCCGATTTCATGCGGGGGCTGCGGGCCGTATGCGATCAGCACGGCATCGTGCTGATCGCCGATGAAGTGCAGACCGGCTTTGGCCGTACCGGCAAGATGTTCGCGATGTCGCACCATGACGTGGAGCCGGACCTGATCACCATGGCCAAGAGCCTGGCCGGCGGCATGCCGCTGTCGGCGGTCAGCGGCCGGGCCGCGATCATGGATGCACCGCTGCCCGGCGGCCTCGGCGGCACCTATGCCGGTAATCCGCTGGCGGTGGCGGCGGCGCACGCGGTCATCGACGTCATCGAGGAAGAAAAGCTGTGCGAGCGCTCTGCCAGCCTGGGCCAGCAGTTGCGCGAGCACCTGCTGGCGCAGCGCAAGCACTGCCCCGCAATGGCCGAGGTGCGCGGGCTGGGTTCGATGGTTGCCGCCGAATTCTGCGATCCCGCCACAGGCCAGCCCAGCGCCGAGCATGCCAAGCGCGTGCAGACGCGTGCGCTGGAAGCCGGACTGGTGCTGCTGACCTGCGGCACCTACGGCAATGTCATCCGCTTCCTTTATCCGCTCACCATCCCGCAGGCGCAGTTCGACGCGGCGCTGGCGGTGCTGACCCAGGCGCTGGCCGAATAAGGGGAACACATGGAACTCCAACATACCGCGCTGTTGCGCAGCCATTGCCTGATCGACGGGGAATGGACCGGGGCGCAAAGCGGCGCAGAGCTCGCCGTCTGCAACCCGGCAACCGGTGAACGGATCGGCTCGGTGCCCCTGGCCGGCGCGGCCGAAGCCGAACAGGCGGTGCGCGCCGCCGAGCGCGCGCTGCCGGCGTGGCGCGCACAGACGGGCAAGGCGCGTGCCGCCGTGCTGCGCCGCTGGGCCGACCTGATGCTGGCGCACCAGGAAGACCTGGCCCGGCTGATGACCGCAGAGCAAGGCAAGCCCCTGCCCGAGGCGCGTGGCGAGGTGGCCTATGCCGCGAGCTTTCTCGAGTGGTTTGGCGAGGAAGCCAAGCGGGTCGATGGCGAGGTGCTGGCCAGCCCGCGCAGCAGCCAGAAGATGCTGGTGCTGCGCGAACCGGTGGGCGTGTGCGCGGCCATTACGCCGTGGAACTTCCCCGCGGCGATGATCACGCGCAAGGTCGGCCCGGCGCTCGCCGCCGGCTGCACCATCATCGTCAAGCCGGCCGAACAGACGCCGCTCACGGCGCTGGCGCTGGCCGTGCTGGGCGAACAGGCCGGCGTGCCGCGTGGCGTGCTGCAGGTGGTGACCGGCGACGCCGTGCAGATCGGCGGCGTGCTGTGCGCCAGCCCGGTGGTGCGCAAGCTCAGCTTTACCGGCTCGACCGCGATCGGCAAGCTGCTGATGGCGCAGTGCGCAGGCACCGTGAAGAAGCTCTCGCTGGAACTGGGCGGCAATGCGCCGCTGATCATCTTCGATGACGCGGACCTGGATCGCGCGGTCGAGGGCATCCTTGCCTCCAAGTTCCGCAACAGCGGCCAGACCTGTGTCTGCGCCAACCGCATCTATGTGCACGACCGCGTCTACGACGAGGTCGCGCGCCGGCTGGTCAGCGCGGTCGAGCAGTTGCGGCCGGGCCATGGCGTCGACAGCGGGGTCACGCAAGGCCCGCTCATCGACGCCGACGCGGTGGCCAAGGTCGAAGCGCATATCGCCGACGCGCTCGCGCAAGGCGCCACGGTGCTGACGGGCGGCCAGCGCCATGCGCTGGGCGGCACCTTCTTCGCGCCCACGGTGCTGGCCAATGCGACTGCATCGATGCGGGTCGCGCGCGAGGAGACCTTCGGCCCGCTGGCACCGCTGTTCCGCTTCACCAGCGAAGCAGAAGTGGTGGCGATGGCCAACGATACCGAATCCGGGTTGGCCGCTTACTTCTTCTCGCGCGACATGGCGAAGATCTGGCGCGTGGCGCAGGGGCTCGAGTACGGCATGGTCGGCATCAATACCGGGCTGATCTCCAATGAGGTGGCGCCGTTCGGCGGCGTCAAGCAATCGGGGCTGGGCCGGGAAGGCTCACGCCATGGCATCGACGAGTATCTGGAGACGAAGTACCTCTGCATGGAAGTCGAATAACAACAATGGGGTGAGGAACACCCCACCACCAGGGCGGGGCACGGCGCACCCACGCAGTGCGCTGGCCCCACGGAGACAAGACAGTCCGGCGAATGCCGGTGCCAGGTGGGCGACTCCGGTGCAAGACCTGCGCAAACTTCCAGGAAACGGAAGGGGGCGGACAGGACGCGCGCCGCGATCGGCCCAACGCCAATGGCACGCATATTGCGGACTGGGAAGTGCCATCCGTTGCTGTCAGCGGATGCCATTTCTTCTATCGATGAGGGTACAAAGATGCGTTCCACTGCTATCCGCAGCCTGCTTGCAGTCGCCATGCTGGCGGCCTCTTCACTGGCACTTGCGCAAGGCGCCCGCGACTGGCCCAGCCAGCCGGTGCGTATTGTCGTGCCGTTCCAGGCCGGCTCGGCCACAGACCTGATCTCGCGGCAGATCGGCCTTGGCCTCGGCAAGGAATACGGCCAGACCTTCGTGATTGAAAACCGCCCGGGCGCCGCCGCGATGATCGGCAGCGAGGCGGCCGCGCGCGCGCCGGCCGATGGCTATACGCTGCTGATGTCCGGGCCGGCGTCGATGGTGACCAACCGGTTCCTGTACAAGAAGCTCAGCTATGACCCGGATGCGTTCGAGAAGGTGGCAGTGGTCGCGGTCACGCCGAATATCCTGTTGTCCAACCCCTCGCTGCCGTTCAAGACGCTGCCCGAGATGGTCGCGTATGCCAAGGCCAATCCGGGCAAGCTGACCTATGCCTCGTTCGGTGCCGGCACCACCTCGCATATCGCCGGCGAGATGCTGAAGGCCGCGGCCGGCATCGATATCGTCCATGTGCCGTACAAGGGCGCCGGCGAAGCGATCCCGGCGCTGCTGTCGGGCCAGGTGTCGATGTATTTCGACACCATCATGACCGGCCTGCCGTATGTGAAGGCCGGCAAGCTGCGCGCGCTCGGCATGTCCACCGCAAAGCGCTCGCCCAACGCGCCGGAGATTCCGACGATTGCCGAGCAGGGTTATGCCGGCTTCGATATCGCGCCGTGGTACGGCATTGTCGCGCCCAAGGGCACGCCGGCCGACGTGGTCAGCAAGCTCAATGTCTCGATCAACAAGCTGCTCAAGGCGCCGGAGTTCCGTGAACGCCTGGCTGCCACCGGCGCCGAGCCGCGCGGCGGCAGCGTCGGCGATTTCAGCGCGATGGTCAGCGCGGAGATCCCGCGCACCGAAAAGCTGGTCAAGCAGTCCGGCGTGACCCTGCAATAAGCCGCGTGCAGCAACCCTGGGGCGCCGCCCGCGCGCCCCTTTACCTGTTCTGAATGGAGTTCCCGATGTTGCCTTTCGACTGGACCTTTCCCTACCCGTCGCAAAAGATGCCGCTGCTGGCCGCCAACGCGGTCAGCACCAGCCAGCCCCTCGCCGCGCAGGCGGGGCTGCGCATGCTGTACGAAGGCGGCAATGCCATCGACAGCGCCATTGCCAGTGCGATTGCGCTGACCGTGGTGGAGCCGGTGATGAACGGCATTGGCGGGGACATGTTCGCGCTGGTCTGGCACGAGGGGCAGCTGTACGGGCTCAACTCCAGCGGCCGGGCGCCGGCGCGTTGGACCCTGGATCATTTCGCCGGGCACGACAGCATGCCCCAGGTGGGCTGGGATACGGTCACCGTGCCGGGCCAGGTCGCGGGCTGGAAGGCGCTGTCGGCCCGCTTCGGCAAGCTGCCGTTCGCGCGGCTGTTCGCGCCGGCCATCGAGTACGCTGAACAGGGCTTCCTGGTGTCGCCGCAGATCGCACGGCAATGGGCCGCACAGGTGCCGGTGCTGGCCGGCCAGCCTGGCTTTGCCAAGGCGTTCCTGCGCGACGGCAGGGCACCGCAGGCGGGCGAGCGCTGGCGCTTCCCGGAGCAGGCCGCCACGCTGCAGCGCATTGCCGAGAGCGATGGCGAGAGCTTCTACACGGGTGAACTCGCCGCGCGCATCGTCGCGTTCGCCGAGGAAACCGGAGGCGCCATCCGTGCCGACGACCTGGCCGCACATCGCGCCGCCTGGGTCCAGCCGATGGCGCAGCAGTTCCGCGGCTACACGCTCCATGAAATTCCCCCGAACGGCCAGGGCATCGCCGCGCTGATCGGCCTTGGCATCCTGGACCGCTTCGACGTGGAAGGCATGGGCTGCGACAGCGCCGGCTTCTATCACGCCAGCATCGAGGCGATGAAGCTGGCCTTCGCCGACCTGCACCGCCACGTGTCGGACCCGGCCACCATGCAGCACGCGCCCGCCGCCTTCCTGGATCCGGCCTATCTTGCCGAGCGCGCGGCGCTGATCGACATGAAACGCGCCGGCACACCTACCGCTGGCATCCCGAAGAGCGGCGGCACCGTCTACCTGTCCAGCGCGGATGCGGCGGGTTCGATGGTGTCGTATATCCAGTCCAACTACCGCGGCTTCGGCTCCGGCGTGGTGGTGCCTGGCACCGGCATCGCGCTGCATAACCGCGGCGCGGGCTTCAACCTCAAGCCCGGCCACACCAACTGCGTGGCGCCGGGCAAGCAGCCGATGCACACCATCATCCCGGGCTTCGTCACCCGCAATGGCGAGCCGGTGATGTCATTCGGCGTGATGGGTGGCTCGATGCAGGCACAGGGCCACGTCCAGATGATGGCGCGGCTTGCCGCCTTCGGCCAGAATCCGCAGGCCATGAGCGATGCCCCGCGCTTCCGCGTTGAGCACGGGCCGGTGGTCAATGTCGAGGCGCATCTGCCGCCGGATGTGGTCGCCACGCTGCGCGGCATGGGCCATCGCGTTGAAGTGGCGCCGCGCGACAGCCTGGAGTTCGGCTCGGCGCAGCTCATCTACAAGGCGCCGGACGGCTACATCGCGGCCTCGGACTCGCGGCGCGACGGGCAGGCAGTGGGGTTTTAGGGGCGAGCCGCCCGCGGTCACAGCGGCGCCGGCTGAGGCTGGCTGGCAGGCGTGGCCGCGGCGGGCTTCTTGTTGTCAGTGCCGCTATATGAGAAGTACTTCGCCTTCGCGCCCCTGGCCCAGTACGCCACCGTGAAGTGCTTGCTGTCGCGCCCATAGAGCAACTCCAGGCTGCCATTGGCGGCGGACCACTCGGCATAGCCATTCTCCGCCGCGCCTTCGGTCTTGCGCAGGGACGCATAGCGCTCGTCGAGCTTCTTGCGCACCTCATCCAGCGCCGGGCGCTCGAACGTCATCGTGATCAACGCCACGGTGTCCTGCGCATCGCAGTTCAGGATCACGCGCGTCAGGCCCTGCAGGTGGAAGCGCTCCAGGTGCCTGAGCTCGACGGCGTCGCCACCGGCCCACTCGGACTTGCCGGTCCTGGCGTGATTCTGCGGCGGCGCCAGGCGAGAGCACCTGGCCTTGCCCAGCTCCAGTCCCAGCGGCGCAGCGGTGTTGCCGGCTGCGTCAGGCTGGGCAGGGGGCGCGGCATGGATCGAAACGGATGTCAGCAGGGTGGCGCAGAGCAGGGCGGCCTGCTGCAGGTTCAGGCGGGAAAGTGCTTTCACGGTCTTGAGGGAAGTTGTCAGCCAGGATTCTACGGCTTTCTTGTTTCCTGCCATGCATCTTCACGTCTGCCCGTGGTCCTTGCGTACCCGGTCCGCTTGTCATATAGTCCTATTAATAGAACTATAGAAACAAGGCAGGAGCAAGGATGGAGACACCGACTGGAGCACTCGCTGGCGTCAAGGTCGTGGACATCACGGCGGTGTTCATGGGCCCCTCGGCCACGCAGATGCTCGGCGACCTCGGCGCGGATGTGATCAAGGTGGAGCCGCCCGCGGGCGATAGCACCCGTGGCATCGGGCCCTGCGGCAATGAGAAGATGGGGCCGCTTTTCCTCGGGCTGAACCGCAACAAGCGCAGCATCGTGCTGGACCTGAAGTCGCCGCAGGGGCGCGAGGCGCTGCTGCGCCTGGTGGCGGATGCGGACGTGCTGGCGTACAACGTCCGGCCCCAGGCGATGCAACGGCTCGGGCTGGACTACGAGACGCTGGCGCAGATCAATCCGCGCCTGGTCTATGTCGGCATGTTCGGCTTCTCGCAGCGCGGACGCTATGCCCCGCAAGCGGCGTTCGACGACCTGATCCAGGCCGCCACCGGGCTGCCCCAGGCGGTTGCCATGGGCACCGGCGACATTCCGCGCTATCTTCCGCTGACTATTGCCGACCGTTCCGTCGGACTCTATGCCTTCGGCGTGATCTGCGCCGCGCTCTACGCGCGGGCGACCTCCGGCCGCGGCCAGCGCGTCGATGTGCCGATGTTCGAAACCATGGTGCCTTACGTGATGGGCGACCATCTCTATGGCGAGACCTTCGTGCCAGCCAAGGGCGGATTCGGTTATCCACGCCTGCTGTCTCCCGAGCGCCGGCCTTACCGGACCCGCGACGGCCATGTCTGCTGCCTGATCTATCACGACCATCACTGGCGTGCCTTCCTGAAGGTGATCGGCAAGCCCGGCCTGTACGACACCGACCCGCGCTTCGCCGACATCACTACCCGGACGGCGCACATCACCGAGCTCTACGGCATGGTCAGCGACGAACTGGCCAGGCGGACCACGGAGGAATGGCAAGTGCTGCTGAAGGAGGCGGATATCCCGGTGTTCCCGATGCACACCTTTGAATCGCTGCTCGATGATCCGCACCTGAATGACATCGGCTTCTTCAGCGAATCCGACCACCCGGCGGTGGGCCGCATCCGCGAAATGTCGGTGCCCAGCGAATGGCACGGGACGCCGCCATCGCAGCGCCGCCATGCCCCGGCCCTGGGCGAGCATAGCCGCGAAGTGCTGCGCGAGGCCGGCTACAACGAGGCCGACATCGACAGCCTGATGGCATCCGGCGCATCGCGCGAACCGCGCCAGGCATCGGTGCATACGGCTGGCACGGCAAGCGAGGCCTGAACATGAATGAAGAACTCCTGTGCGAAGTCCGCGGCGCGGTCCTCTGGCTGACCATCAATCGGCCCGAGCGCCGCAACGCGATCAATCCGGCGGTACTGGACGGGTTGCACGCGGGGATCGACCGTGCCAACCACGACGACGCCATCCGCGCCGTGGTCATCACCGGTGCCGGAGACCAGGCCTTTTGCGCGGGCGCCGACCTGCAGAGCGGCAAGTCCTTTGCGTTCGACTATTCGGAGCCGAGCCAGCGGCTTGCCGACCTGCTGCGCTGCGCGCGGCGCTCCAACGTGCCGCTGATCGCGCGCGTCAATGGCGCCTGCATGGCTGGCGGCATGGGGCTGATGGCCATGTGCGACATGGCGGTGGCCAGCGAGCGGGCTGTGTTCGGCCTGCCCGAGGTCAAGGTGGGGGTGTTCCCGGCGCAGGTGCTGAGCGTGCTGCAGCATCTGGTGCCGCGGCGCGTGCTCAATGAGCTGTGCCTCTGCGGCGAGCCGCTGACCGCGCAGGAAGCGCTGGCGGCAGGGCTGGTCAACCACGTCAGTACGGACCTGGACGGCAAGCTTGACTGGCTGCTGGGCCGGCTGCTCGACAAGGCGCCCGCTGCGATCCGGCGCGGGCTCTATACCCTCAAGCATATCGATGCGATGTCCTTCGAGCAGTCGATGGCGTTCACGGAAAGCCAGATCGGCCTGTTCGCCATGACCGAGGACGCGCGCGAGGGCCAGCTCGCCTTCCGCGAAAAGCGCAAGCCGAACTGGACCGGCAAGTAAGAGAAAGGCAAGGAGACAGGACCATGCATGACAAGACAGTGCGCATCGGCGGCGCTTGCGGATTCTGGGGCGACAGCAGCGTGGGCGCGCCGCAACTGGTGCGCCATGGCGGGATCGACTACCTGGTGTTCGACTACCTTGCGGAGCTGACCATGTCCGTGCTGGCCGCGGCTCGCCTGCGCAAGCCGGAGCTTGGCTACGCCACCGACTTCGTCACGGTGACGATGAAGACCTTGTTGCGGGAGATCGTTGAGTGCAACATCCGCGTGGTCAGCAATGCCGGCGGCATCAATCCGCAGGGCTGCGCGCAGGCGCTGGCGGCGATCGCCGCCGAGCAGGGCATTGCGGTGCGCATCGCCGTGGTCGAGGGCGATGATGTCATGCCGCTGGTGGCATCGCTGCGCGAGGCAGGCATCACCGACATGCAGAAGGGCTTGCCGCTGCCGGACAAGCTGGTCAGCGCCAATGCCTATCTCGGCGCGCTGCCGGTCTGCAAGGCGCTGGACCAGGGCGCGCAGATCGTCATTACCGGCCGCTGCGTGGACAGCGCGGTGACCCTGGGCGTGCTGATGCACGAATTCGGCTGGCGGGCGCACGATTATGACCGGCTGGCGCAGGGCAGCCTGGCCGGCCACATCATCGAGTGCGGCTGCCAGGCGACAGGCGGGCTGCATACCGACTGGGAGCAGGTGCCGGACTGGCCGAACATCGGCTATCCGGTGGTGGAGTGCCGGGCGGACGGCAGCTTCCTGGTGGGCAAGCCACCCGCTACCGGCGGACTGGTCACAACTGCCACGGTGGGCGAGCAGGTGCTGTACGAGATCGGCGACCCTTCGGCCTATCTGTTGCCGGACGTGACCTGCGATTTCACGCAGGTGGCGCTGCGCCAGGCCGGGCCGGACCTGGTCGAGGTGCGCGGCGCCCGTGGGCGTGCGCCGGGCAACTGCTACAAGGTCAGTGCCACCTATATGGAAGGCTTCCGCTGCAATGCCCAGCTGACCATCGTCGGCATTGACGCGGCGGCCAAGGCCGAGCGCACGGCCGAGGCCATCCTGGCCCGCACGCGCAGGCTCTTCGCGGAAAACGGCTGGGGCGACTACACCCGCACCCGGGTCGAAGTGCTGGGAGCCGAATCCTGCTTCGGGCCGCACGCTGCGGCGCGCCATACCCGCGAGGCCATCATGCGGCTTGCGGTCACGCATCCCGAGAAGGCGGCGCTTGAACTATTCGCCCGCGAAATCGCGGCGGCCGGCACGAGCTGGTCGCCCGGCACCACGGGATCGGGCGGCGGACGCGCCAGCCCGTCGCCATCGATCCGGCAATACGCCTTCCTGCTGGACAAGGGTGCGCTGTCGCCGACGGTGGTCATGGATGGCATGTGGACTGCCGTCTCCATCCCGGCCGGGCACGCAGCGACGGACGCCGCCGCCCCCGCCGCGGCGCAGGCTGCCGCCATCCCTGCCGGTGGCGACCGCATTGAAGTCCCCCTGGTCCGGCTTGCCTACGGGCGCAGCGGCGACAAGGGCGATATCTCCAATATCGGCCTGATTGCGCGCCGGCCGGAATACCTCCCGCTGCTGCGCGCCGAGGTCACGGCGGCGCGCGTGGCCGACTGGCTGGGCCACCTGGTGCTGGGGCCGGTCTCGCGCTATGACCTGCCGGGCTTCGACGCGATGAACTTTGTCTGCGAGTCGGCGCTCGATGGCGGCGGCATGGCATCGCTGCGCAATGACCCGCTAGGCAAGGGGATGGCGCAGATCCTGCTGACGATGCCGGTGCGCGTGCCGCGGAGCCTGCTGTCATGACACGCGCCAGCGCCAAGGTCGCAGCCAATGGCGGCATCGCGCTGGCCGACGATAACGCCGGCGGCGTGACCCGCTACCGGCAACTGGCAAGCGTGCTGCGCCACAAGATCGTCGCCGGCGAGTATCCGGTCGGGTTCCAGCTGCCCACGGTCGAGCACCTGGCGCAGGCGTACGGCCTTGCCAAGGTCACCGTGCGGCAGGCCTTTGCCTTGCTGACCGAGGAAGGGCTGATCAGCAGCCAGCGCGGGCGCGGCACGCACGTCATCATGGTGCCGTCCGGCCCGGGCGAAGGCATGCGCTCGGCCATCAACGATGTCTCGGTTGGCGCCAGCGGCCTCGAGATCCGCATCCTGGAAAAGCGCAAGAACATGGCCCTGCCGCCCGGCCTTGCCACCTGCGGCGCGCCGATGGACCGCTACGTGATGCTGCGCAAGCTGCACGTGCATGACGGGATGCCGTTCTGCCTGATCGAGCTGTATGTGGCCGACGCGGTGTTCGCCAGGTTCCCGCGCGGCGCTGAGAAGCATCACAAGATTGCCCACTTGCTGCGGGAGCAGCTGGGCGACCGGCTTGGCACGATGCGCCAGACCATGACCGTTGAGCCGGCCGACGCCATGCTGGCGCGCGACCTGGACTATGCCTTCGCGGCACCGGTCGCGCGCATTGTCCGTACCACGCTGGGTATCGACGGCAACGTGCTCACGGCGGGCCGCTTCTGGTACCGCGGCGACCGCTTCATCCTCGACGTGGAGATGCCCGCGCAGCTTACCGAGCGCTACCCCGAACTGGCCGTGCCGAAAGCTGCTGCCCGGCAAGACGACTAACCAGGAGACAACGCATGACATCGCAATTCGTACGACGCGCCGCCGATGTGCCCGCCTATTCCCCGGCCAACCATACCGGAACCGCCAACCAGCGCGTGATCGGCAGGGAGACGGTCGGCGCGCGGCGCATCGAAGTGCTGTTGGGCACGATTTCTCGCGGCCATGGCGCCTTGCCCCATGCGCATCCGAACCTGGAGCAGGCGTCCTACCTGCTGGCGGGCGAGGGCATCGGCGAGGTCGCCGGCAGGGCGCGCACCCTGCGTGCGGGCGACTGGGGTTTCAATCCGATGGGTGTATTCCACCGCTTCGAGGTCGTCAGCGACGAGCCGGTGCAGGTCATGGTGGTGTACGCCCCACCGTACAGCGAAAACCCGAACGCGGCCGTGGTGGCCAGCGCAGCGGATGATCCCCGCAGCAGCGCGCAGGCGGACAGCTTGCGCGAGGTGCCGATGCATGAGGCGGCCCAAAGCCTGCCTCACTACCATCGCGTCCGTGCCAGACCCGTGATTACGCGCGACACGGTCGGCGCTCGGCATCTGGATATTCGCGCACTGGAGCTCGAAGCCACGGGCGGTGCCGAAGCGCACTCGGTGGCGGCGACTGAGCAGGTGCTGTTCCTGCAGTCGGGTTCGGTCAGCGGCGAGATCAACGACCAGCAGTTCACCGCGACGTCGGGGGACTGGGTCTTTGTGCCGGAGGGCGGCACTTTCAGCTTTGCGGCGCAAGGTGGCCCGTGCGAGGCCATCCTGGTGCGGGCGCACGACGCGGTGCCCTGAATCCGGCCCGCGCAGGGCCCAGACAATGAACAGATGCCAAAGGCACGAGGAGACAGACCATGATTCATCCATGCATGCGTAAAGTGGCCATCGGGCTGCTGTTGCCGCTGGCCGCGGCCACAGCCGCGACGGCGCAGGCCGCGGACGCCAGCCAATATCCGGACAAGCCAGTCCGCGTCATCGTGCCGTTTCCCGCGGGCAGCGGCACCGACAGCAGTGCGCGCTTTGTCGCCGAGCGGATCACCGCGCAGACGGGCAAGCCCGTGGTGGTGGACAACCGTCCGGGCGCCAACGGCTTCATTGCCGCCAAGGCCGTGGCCGGCGCAACCGGCGACGGCTACACCATGCTGGTGACGACCAACACCACGCATGCTGCCAATGCGTCCTTGTTCAAGAAGCTTCCTTATGACCCGATCAAGGATTTCGCCCCGGCATCGCTGATCGCCAAGAGCGGGCTGGTATTGGTGGTGCCGCCCGACAGTCCGGTACGCACGCTGGCAGACCTGACGGCGCTGGCCAAGGCAAGAAATGGGACGCTGACGTTTGCCAGCGGCAGTTCGTCGACCCGCATCGCCAGCGAACTCTACAAGATGCTGGCCGGCGTGCAGGCGCTGCACGTGCCCTACAAAGGGGTGCCGCTGGCCCTGACCGACCTGATGGGGCACCAGATCGATTTCATGATCTCCGATATTTCTCCGGCCATGACGCTGATCCAGGGCGGCAAGCTGCGCGCGGTCGCGGTGACCACTGCGCAGCGCAATCCGGTACTCAAGGATGTCCCCACGATGGCTGAGAGCGGCCTGCCCGGCTATGAGATGGTGGCATGGTCGGCGGCCTTCTTCCCGGCCGGGACGCCGAAGCCCGTGGTGGACCGCATGAGCGAACTGATGCGGAACGGCCTGACCGGGCCGGCTGCCACCGACTACTTTGCCCGCACCGGAGGTCAGCCTGCGCCATCGACGTCCGAGGAACTGGCCGCCTTTGTCCGCAGCGAGACCCTGAAATGGGCCAAGGTGATCAAGGCAGCGGGAATCGAGCCCGAGTGACGTAGGGGGGGGCGTTGATGCGCAGAACGCCTCCTGCAGGCCTGCCCCTACACCTCAGGTGCTTGCGCCGGCATGAAGCGCCGGGTAGCGGCCCAGAACACCAGTGCCAGCAAGCTGACCACGGCGCCCAGCGCGCACACGCCCCGCCAGCCGGCAGCATCATAGACCGCCGTGGTGGCAATCGCGCCCAGCCCGCTGCCCGCCGCGTAGAACAGCATGTACGCGCCGACCAGCCGGCTGTGCGCCGCGGCATCGGTGCGGAAGATCATGCTCTGGTTGGTGACGTGGATGGCCTGGCCGCCCAGGTCGAGCAGCACGATGCCGATGGCCAGCGGCCACAGCGAGGTCTCCAGCCATGACAGCGGCAGCCAGGCCGCCACCAGCAGCACCAGTGCCGCGAGCGTGGTGCGCTGCCCGAAGCCCTGGTCCGCCCAGCGCCCCGCACGCGCAGCCGCCAGGGCGCCCACCGCGCCAACCAGCCCGAAGGCGCCGATGGCCGTATGCGAGAGCCCATAGGGCGGAGCGCTCAGCGGCAATATCAGCGCGCTCCACAAGATGTTGAACGCCGCGAACATCAGCAGCGCGATCGTGCCCCGGATCTGCAAGACCCGGTTGCGGCGCAGCAGCAGGAACATCGATGCGACCAGGCTGGCGTATCGCATGCGCTGGCCGGCGCTGGCCACCACTGGCAGCGTGCGCCATAGCAGCCATGCAAGCACCAGCATCGCCGCTGCGGCGCAGACATAGACGTTGCGCCACCCGGCCACGTCGCTGACGCCGCCGGCCACGACACGCGCCAGCAGCAGTCCGATAAAGACACCGCTCTGCGCGGTGCCGACCACGTGCCCGCGCTCATGCGGTCCTGCAGCCGCGGCCGCATAGGCGACCAATCCCTGGGTCATGGCGGTGCCGAGCAAGCCGGTCAGGAGCATCCCCGCCAGCAGCACCGTAACGGACGGCGCCAGCGCCACGGCAGCCAGCGCGCCGGCCAGGGCAAGCACCTGTGCCAGCATCAGGCGGCGGCGTTGCACCAGGTCGCCCAGCGGCACCAGCAACAGCAGCGCCAGGGCACAGCCAAGCTGGGTGGCGGTGACCACTCCGCCGATGGCCCCGGCGCTGATGGAGAAATCCGCCATCAGCGCATCCAGCAGCGGCTGGGCGTAATAGACATTGGCGACGCTCAGGCCGCTGGCGCAGGCGAACAGCAGCACCGCGCCGCGCGGCACGTTCGCACACGGTGTCGCAGGGCAAGTCGGAGGCGGTGCCGTCACCGGCGTAGCGGGGGAGGTTTTCATACCAGTCCATGTGGTTGCAAAACAAAACCAGTTGAAGCGTAAGCGTACTGGTTTTAAAATGCAACTACATTGACGGGCTGCACAGCCCCAAGGCAACCAAGACATGGCCACCCGCAAAGACCCGAGCGATGAAACCTGCCCCGTTGCTCGTACCCTGGAACTGGTCGGCGAGCGCTGGTCGCTGATGATCGTGCGCGATGCCTTCGACGGCATGCGCCGCTTCAGCGACTTCCAGCGCAGCCTGGCGGTCGCGCGCAACATCCTGTCCGACCGCCTGCGCCGGCTGGTGGAAGCCGGCATCCTGACGACGCAGCCGGCTTCCGATGGCAGCGCGTATCACGAGTATGTGCTGACGAAGAAGGGAGAGAGCCTGTTCCCCATCGTATTGGCCTTGCGCCAATGGGGCGAACAACATCTGTTTGCGCGCGGCGAGCGGCGCTCGCTGATGGTGGAGAAGCGGACCGGGAAGCCGGTGCCGCTGATGATACCCCGGACCAGCGACGGTGATGTGCTGTTGCCCGGGGAAACGGAAGTGCGCAAGCCGCGCTAGGAGGGGGCGGCGGCGAGGTCGTCAACAGTCGCCGCGCTTTGCAGCGCGGGCGACCTGCTGCTGCCTTCAGCTGCCCCGATAAGTCCCGAAGCTCCACGGCGAACACAGCAACGGCACATGGTAGTGCTGCGCGGCGTCCGCGATGGTAAAGCGCACGGGAACAATATCGGCGAACACGTCGGGGGTGCGGAAGTAGTCCGCTACCCAGAAGCGCAATTCGAACTCGCCGGTGCGCGCCTGCGCCGGCGGCAGCATCGGCGCGTCGGTGCGGCCGTCGTGGTTGGTGCGGGTGCGCGCGATCAGCCGCGGGGGCTGGGTGGCAACGTCGAACAGTTCCACCTGCATGCCGGCCACGGGGCGGCCCAGGGATACGTCGAGCACATGTGTGCTGATGCCTGCCATGATGCGTTGGTCTCCGGGTTGGGCCGCGGCGTCAGCTGCCGCGGTAGTAGTTGTAGCTCCACGGCCCGAACAGCACGGGCAGGTGGATGCGCTGGCTGGCGTCGGTGACGCGCAGGCGCAGCGGGATCTTCGACAGGAACGACGGTTGCGGCAGGCTGGCCTTGCGCGCGGCAAAGTACTCGTCCGCGTGCAGGATCAGCTCATAGGTGCCGGTGCGGTAGCTGTCGCCGATCAGCAGCGGCGGTTCGCTGCGGCCGTTGGCGGCCAGCGTGACGGTCTGCAGCGGCGTGCGCTGGCCATTGTCGATGCGGAACATCTCCACGCGCATGCCGGCCGCGGGCGTGCCGTTATAGGTGTCCAGCGCGTGCAGCGTCAGGCGCGGGCTCAGGCCGCCTTGCTGCACCGGTGCAGCGGTCTGGTTGGGGGCCGCCGCATCGGGCGTTGCGCCCCAGCTGGCGCCAGCCAGCAGCGCGCCGCCGCCCAGCGTCATCGATTGCAGCGCGAAGCGCCGGCGGGTGGGATCGAAGCTATGGTTGTCCATGTCAGGCCCCTTGCTTGCCGTGCTTGCCCAGCTTGCGGATGCCGGCCAGCACCAGCACCGCGGCCAGCACCTCGATCACCGCCACCAGGTACAGGCCGGAGGTGAGCTTGCCGGTGGTGTTCTTGATCAGCCCCATCACATAAGGCGCGCCAAAGCCGGCCAGGTTGGCCACCGAGTTGATCAGGGCCACGCCCACCGCGGCGGCGCTGCCTGCCAGGTAGCGGTTAGGCAGCTGCCAGAACACGGGGATGGCGCTCATGGTGCCGACCAGCGCGGCAGTCATGGCGAGCAGTGCGATCACCGGCGACAGCACCTGCGCGCCCAGCAGCACGGCCAGCACCGCCATGGCACCGCCACCGACCAGCGCCGAGCCGCTGAAGTGCCAGCGCACTTCATTGCGGCGGTCGGAATGCGCGCCGTTGAGGATCATGCCGGCGGCGCCGCACAGGTAGGCCACGGCCGCGATCCAGCCCACCGCCATTGGCGTGGTGAAGCCCACGTCCTTGATGACGGTCGGGATCCAGAAGGTCAGCGTCGAGTTGGCGCACAGCAGGCAGAAGTAGATCGCGATCAGCAGCCACACCTTGGGGTTGGTGAAGAGCGTGCGCCAGTCGTGGCCGCGCTCGCCCAGGGCGGCGTTGTCGCGCTTGAGGGCGTCCTGCAGCACGCGCTTGTCGTCGTCGGAGAGCCAGCGCGCCTGCTCCGGCTTGTCGGTCATGTAGAACCAGGCAAAGATGCCGGCCAGCACTGACGGGATGCCTTCCAGGATGAACAGCCACTGCCAGCCGTGCATGCCGCTCACGCCAGCCATGCCGGTCATGATCCAGCCGGCCAGCGGCCCGCCCAGCACGCCGGCGATGGCCGACGCGGACATGAAGGTGCCGAAGGCGCGCGCGCGGCGCTGCGACGGATACCAGTAGGTCAGGTACAGGATCACGCCCGGGTAGAAGCCGGCTTCGAACGCGCCCAGCAGGAAGCGCAGGATGTAGAACTGCGTGGGCGTGGTGACAAAGCTCTGCAGCATGCAGATCACGCCCCAGCAGATGGTGATGCGCATGATCGTCTTCTTGGCGCCGATCTTCTGCAGCAGCATGTTCGACGGCACCTCGAAGAAGAAGTAGCCAAGGAAGAAGATGCCCGCGCCCAGCCCGTACACGGCCTCGCTGAACTGCAGCGCGTCCAGCATCTGCAGCTTGGCGAAGCCGATGTTGACCCGGTCCAGCCAGGCCAGTACCCACAGCACCCCAAGGAAGGGCAGCAGGCGCCAGGTTACCTTGCGGTAGACGCTGTCCTCGGCGTCGTCGGCGGTGCCGGCGAATACCGGGATGCCTTGTTTCGTGATCGACATGATGTCTCCTGTCTTGTCGTGTTCTGCCAGGTCTTGCTTGGCGGCGGTGCATGCCGTCCGCCGGGTTGGGAGCAAGTATATGAATGGCCCGCCAATGCGAAACGAGGGGGCTGGTATAGGCCCCATAGCAGCACCGATATGGGCTGCAATCCCTTGTGTGGCGCGGGTTTGCGGGTGCTCCGGCCGGGGCCGGGCGGACCTATGGATTACCCTAGGCGGGCCGTTTTCCGGGGTGCGCGCACGCGCATCGGGCAGGCTCGTGCGGGTTGTACCGGTTGCCGTGCGGTGCGCGACACGCTACAAAGTCGCCATTGCCTGGCATGGCGTTGCCGCCCGGAGCGGCGGCGGCCGCACCCGCCAGGCCTCCACTTTTGCTGCCACGGACCCAACATGATTCGCGCCGACGACCCGTTCGATACCTACCTGCTGCGCGTGCTGTGCATCCTGATCGCCGAGCAGAGCGTGTCGCGCACCGCGATCCGCCTGAACCAGTCGCAGCCGGCCATCAGCGCCGCGCTCAAGCGCCTGCGCGCGATCTTCAACGACCCGCTGCTCACGCGCGAGAAGAACGTGATGGTGCCGACCGAGCGCGCGCTGCAGCTGGCGCGCAATGCCCAGGCCGCGCTCAGCGCGCTGGACAACCTGCTGGTCTCGGACGAGCGCTTCGATCCCGCCACCACCGAGCAGAGCTTCGTGGTGGCCATGCCTGATTACCTGGCGCCGCCGTTCTTCGCGCACGTGGTGCGCGCGGTGCGGCGTGCGGCGCCGCACGCGCGGCTGTCGGCGCTGCCGCTGGGGGCCACCTTCGATTACGAGCAGGCGCTGTCGGCGGGTACGGTCGACATCGTGATCGGCAACTGGCCCAACCCGCCTGAGCACCTGCATCTGTCGGTGCTGCTGGAAGACGAGGTGGTGTGCGTGGTGGCGCAGGACAGCGTGCATGCGCAGCCCGGCAAGTTTACGGCCCAGGCCTACCTGGGCGCCTCGCATATCGTGCCCACGCCATATTCGCGCGACCAGCGCGGCCTGGTCGATGCCGGCCTGAGCACCATGCGCGTGCACCGGGACAACCGCGTCAGCTGTCCCTACTTCAACCTGGCGCCCAGCCTGATCCCCGGCACCGACCTGATCCTGACCACCGCGCGCCATTTCGCCAACTACCATGCGCAGCATGTGCCGCTTGCGGTGCTGGAGCCGCCGATCGAGTTCCCGTTCATGCGCTTCTACCAGCTGTGGCACCCGTCGCGCCACCGCTCGGCCGCGCACGTCTGGCTGCGCGGCATGCTGACCGCCGCCTCGCAGGAGCTGCGCGACCTGCGCGATATGCGCCGCTAGCGGTATCGGTTTCTGTTATGGGATCTATAGGGCGCGGGCTCTCGCCGCTGCGGCGGGCCGTTCCTATACTCGGCCCCGTATCCAATGATTCCCCATGCGCGGGATCCCTACGGGAGAAGCATCCATGTCTCAACCACTCGACCTGGCGTCGGTCAACGCCCTGGACGAAGCGGCCTTTGCCGATGCCTTCGGCAGCGTGTTCGAACACTTTCCGCAGGCTGCCGAGGGCGCCTGGGCGCAGCGGCCGTTCGCATCGGCAACGGCGCTGCATGGCGCCATGATGGACGTGGTGCGCAAGCTTGACGAACCGCGCCAGCGCGATTTCCTGAACCTGCACCCGCAGCTGTCGGCACGCAATATCCGCGCGGGCACGATGACCGCCGATTCCAACGCCGAGCAGAAGAGCGCCGGCCTGGACGCGATGTCGGCGCAGCAAGAGGCCGCGCTGGACCAGCTTAACGCGGACTACCAGGCGCGCCATGGCTTCCCGTTCATCATCTGCGTGCGCCACTACACCCGCGAAGGCATCTTCGCCGCGTTCGAACGCCGGCTTGGCCGCAGCACGCAGCAGGAGCTTGATGAAGCGCTGGCACAGATCGCCGCGATCACGCGAGGGCGGCTGGCGGCGCGGCTGGCCGGTTGAGTCCAGCGCCTATCCAAAGGCCTCAAGCGCCAGCGCCAGCATCCCCACCAGGATGAGGCTGGCGGCCCAGACCGCCTCCAGGTTGAACCAGCTCCGCGATACGAACTTCAGTCCCAGGTAGCGGTAGACCAGCCACGCCATGGCGCCGCCCACGGCGAACATGGCCAGGGTGTGGATGACGGAAACCAGCAGCGCCATGCCCAGGTTGGCGCTGGCGAGCGTGGCGGCGGCCTGGTGCCCCAGGTCCGTCTCGGCACGGCAGAGGCCAAGATAGATCGGCACCAGCATCAGGCCGGCGCCATGCGCGATCGCCACCGCGAACGACCATAGCGCCAGCCGCGATGGCGCGATGCGCACCAGTGCGCGCGGGTGGCCTCGCCTGAGCAGCAGCACGATGCCGCAGCCGATCAGCAGCACGCTGGCGCCGATGCGGATCTGCGCTTGCCAGGCGACCAGGGCCGCCAGCATGCCGAAAGGCAGCGTCACCGCCAATACCGCAAGCGCATGCCCGAAAGCCAGGTACCCGAGCGCGGCAAGGAGGGCGCGGCTGCTATGCGCCAGCAAGCCGTTCGATACCGCCAGCGGCCAGCCCATGGCCGGGTTGATGCCGTGATAGAGGCCGCTGGCCAGCACTGCCGACCAGAGACCGATCTGTTCCCAGGCGTGACCGGTCAAGCCTTGACCGAGGGATAGCAAAACGAGTCGGTCGAGCAGTCGCCGCCTTCCAGCCGGATCTGGTGCGCGCGGTAGCCTTCCGGAAACTCGACCCAGTAGTCATCGGCCAGCGTCAGCCCGCCGTCCGGGCCGGCATGCGCCATGACTTGCGTGCCGGGGATGCCGTCTGGGTAGAACTGGTTGTCCCAGGTGGAGTAGAGCGAGTTGGTCCAGTAGACGCGCTTGCCGTCGCGGCTGATCTCGACCATCTGCGGGCCGCCGGCGAATGGCTTGCCGTTGGGATGCGGCGTGCGCCGGACGATGCCGCCGATATGGACCGACCCAGAAAGCCTGGGCTTGCGCGGATCGGTCACGTCGTACTGCCGCATTTCGCCGGTGCCCCAGCAGGACACGTAGAGGAACTTGTCGTCGAGGGACAGATCGATATCGGTCACCAGCGGCGGCACGGCACCGAAGCCCTGCAGCAGCGGCGGCAGCAGGCTTGCATCGGCGGCTTCGGGGGGGATGGTTGCGGTCTTCTCGGCGTGGAACTTGCCGCCTTCGCGCCACCAGGTCCAGATCGAGCCCTCCAGGTTGGTGGTATCGACCACCACGCCAACAAAGCCGTATTCCCGGATCGGATCATGCGCAGGCCTGACTTCCAGCGCCATCTGGTGGTTGGCGCCCAGGTCGATGGTCTGCACGTTGCGGCGCGCCCGCAGGTCCCAGAAATGCAGCTTGTGCCCGTAGCGGTTGCCCAGCAGGTCCTCGGGCACCAGACCGTTCTCGAACTGCGGCGGCAGGGCCCATTCGCTCGACACCATGTAGTCGCGCGGCAGGTTCCACCAGAAGTCGTAGTGCTTCTCCTGTTCGCCGCGGTCGATTTCCCAGCGGCCCAGCACGTCGAAGGTCTCGCAGTCCATGATGAAGATGCCGGGCGCGCCGTCCGTGCCATCCGGGCCACCGCCCCCGAGCGTGCTGACGTAGATGCCCTCCGGCCCGCAGTGCACGGTATGGGGCCTGGAGTAGCCGGTCTTGCGGAAGATCTCGTCCGGCTCAACGATCTTGTGGATCCGTGCCTGGGTCGGGTGCGGCTTGGTGTCGATGATATACAGGCGCGAAGAGCGCATGCCCGGAATGATCAGGTAGCGCCGTTCGAGAAACGCGTGGCCGGTCAGCGGCGACAACGACGACGAGCACGCATTCCAGCCGAAATGGTGCAACTCGTCGCCCTTGTTGGTCATCGGCACGGTATGCACCACCTGGCTGTAGGTGGGCGAGCCGGGTTTGGCGTCGATCACCGCGAGCGCGTCTGGCTGCGAGGCGTCGGGGCTTAGCAGCACCGTATAAGCAAATGATTCCGCTGGTGCGCTGATCGCGAGTTCCGGCGAGGCGTGAAATGTCGGATCTGGCCGCATGTTCATGGGGAACCCTCCTGGTTTTGCAGGACGTCGCAACGTCGCCGGTACATCACTTGCCCTTGGCGCGTGGCCAAGGTGCAGGGTAAGCCTACTTAGCCTAGGTCGTTCTCAATACCGAGTCAAAGGCGGCGCAGGCGCGGCAAGTGAATGACCCCCAGGGGGCTTATTCATGCTGGCAAAAGATTCGCTTCGTGAAATAGAGATTTACGAAAAGCCATGAATCAAGCAGAAACGGGGTTCCGGGCCAGCGCGCGCAACGCGCGCCACACCGGTATCAGCGAAACGATCAGCGAAATGGAAACCCAAGCAATGGATGCGGTGAAACCTCAAGGTGAGGGCGATGATGAGTTCTGCCTGGACAATCCGGCACTGGAGAGCATCGGTGTCAGGATCACCCGGTGGCGCGACGACTATGTGGAACTTGAGCTCCCGCTCGCGCCCAATATGCTCAACCGCAGCCGGGTGGTGCATGGCGGCACCATCTGCACCTTGCTCGACGCCGCCACTGGCTATTCGGGCCTTTACTCGGCGCCGGGCGAGGCCGCGCGCCATGCGGTCACGCTGTCGCTGACCTCGAACTTCCTGAGCAACGGCACGGGCAAGCTGCTGACCGCAAAGGGCATGGTCGACCGGCGCGGGCGCTCGATCTTCTTCTCGCGCGCAGAGGTGTGGCTGGATGGGGAGCTGCTGGTGGCAACCGGCGTCGCCACGATGAAGTACCTGAAGTAGGCAGCCCGTCTCAGGCGCCGTCCTGGCGCCAGCGTGTCGGCGACTTGCCGAACTGTGCCGCGAACCAGCGCGAGAATGCGCTCGGTTCCGAAAACCCCAGCAGCGTGGCGACCCGGGCCAGCGGCCGCTGCGGATCCTGCAGGTAGCGTTGCGCAAGCTCGCGGCGCACCTCATTGACCAGCGCGGAGAAGGTGTCGCCATCCTGCTCCAGCTGGCGCTGCAGCGTGCGCGGACTGATGCCAAGGCTTTGCGCGACCTGTTCCACCGCGCCGCGCCCGCGCGGCAACAGCTGGTGCAGGGTGCGCCGGACCTCGGCAGCGATCGAAGGCTTGCCGGCCCCCGGCTGCAGGTCGAGGAAGCCCCTGGCATACCCGGCCAGGCTGGCATCGGCCAGCGGGTTGATGCGATCCAGGTCGCCGCTGGCGAGCACCAGCCCGTCGAACTCCGAACCGAACTCAATGTGTTGCCCGAACAGGCGCCTGTGGATTTGCAGGTCGGCCGGCGCCGCATGGGCGAAGTGCACGCTGTGCGGCTTCCAGGACGCGCCCAGGATGGCGCGGATCAGGCTGTACAAGGCGGCAACGGTCAGTTCCATGGCCTGCCTGCCGGGCTGGTGCCGGCCGGTCTGCAACGTCACATGCAGCACCGTGATCTCGGGGTACTCCGTGACCAGGATGGAGATGGAGTCGCTGAGCCAGTGGCGGTAGCGCTCGATCTCCGCCAGAGCGTGGCGCAGCGTGGGCTGGTGCTGCAGCAGCAGGCTGACCGGGCCGAAGTCTGACAGGCGCCACGATTCCCCCACCATCAGGCCAAGCGAATGGCAGGCGGTGACCCGGGCCGAAGCCTCCAGCACTTCGGCCAGGCGCGCTTCCGGGATGCGCAGGTCCGGGGTGTACAGGCAGGCCTGGTCCAGGCCGGCCTGGGCCACCATGCGCACCGGATCCAGGCCCGCGCCCCGGGCAATCTCCAGGTATTTGGTCAGGGAAGCGCTGCGAACAAGGACGGTCATAAGGCTGCCGCGAGAGTGGGTGGGGGCGTCGGTCGTGTCCGTCATCAAATGTCAAATCCTGGCGCGATCGGTCAAGGGTGCCGCGCCATGGCTGTCTGACAATCGTTACCGTCGCGCCAATGATAGCGGCGCGGGCAGGACACGACAATCAGGAGACAGCCTTGGCAAAAGCCATTCGCATGTACGAGACCGGAGGGCCCGATGTCCTCCGCTATGAGGACGCCGAGGTAGGCGACCCGGGCCCGGGCGAGGTACGGATCCGCCACGCCGCCGTCGGGCTGAACTATGCCGACACCTACTTCCGCAACGGCACCTACCCGGTGCCGTTGCCCGGCGGCATGGGCGTGGAGGCAGCCGGCGTGGTGCAGGCGGTGGGGCCGGGCGTGACCCATGTCGCGGAGGGCGATCGCGTCACATACACCGGCTTTATCAACACCCTGGGTGCGTACAGCACCGAGCGCCTGGTGCCCGCCGCACCGCTGATCCGCCTGCCGGAAGCGATCAGCTTCGAGACCGCGGCGGCGATGACCATGCGCGGCCTGACCTCCGCCTACCTGATGCGCCGCATCTACCCGTTCCAGGGTGGCGAAGCCATCCTGCTGCACGCGGCTGCCGGCGGCGTGGGACTGATCGTCTCGCAATGGGCCAGGCTGCTCGGCCTGACCGTGATCGGCACCGTCTCGACCGAGGCCAAGGCAGAGGTGGCGCGCGCCCATGGCTGCGACCACATCATCAACTACAGCCATGAGGACGTGGCAAAGCGGGTGCGGGAGCTGACCGATGGCGCGGGCGTGTCCGTGGTCTTCGACAGCGTGGGCAAGAGCACCTTCATGGCCTCGCTGGACTCGCTGAAGCGGCGCGGGTTGATGGTCTGCGTCGGCACGGCCTCCGGCACCATCCCGCCGTTTGATCCGCAGCTGCTGGCGAGGAAGGGTTCGGTCTACCTGACCCGTCCGGCGCTGGCCGACTACATTGCGGACCCCGCCGAAAAGGCCGAACTGGCTGCCGAGGTGTTCGGCCACGTTGCCGCTGGCCGTATCCGCATCGAAATCAACCAGCGCTATGCGCTGCAGGATGCCGTGCAGGCCCACCGCGACCTGGAATCACGCAAGACCACCGGGTCTTCGATCTTTGTGCTGTAAAGGAGCGTCCCCATGCGAGCCCAACCGCTTACCTGCAATATCGGCGCCGAAGTCAGCGGCGTCAGCCTGGCCGATGCCGCGCGCGACGACGCGCTGTTTGCCGAGATCAAGTCCCTGCTGCTCACGCACAAGGTGCTGTTCCTGCGCGACCAGGAAATCTCCCGCGCGGACCACGTGGCGTTCGCGCGCCGCTTCGGCGAACTGGAAGACCATCCCGTCGCCGGCAGCGATCCCGATCATCCAGGGCTGGTCCAGATCTATCGCAGCGACAAGCGCGAGAACTACGAGAACAGCTACCACACCGATGGCAGCTGGCGCGAAACCCCGCCCATGGGCTGCGTGCTGCGCTGCATCGAATGCCCGCCGGTCGGCGGCGACACCATCTGGGTCAACATGGCGGCGGCCTACGAGCACCTGCCCGAGGAAATCAAGCAGCGCATCGCCGGCCTGCGCGCCAAGCACAGCATCGAGCATTCGTTCGGCGCGGCGATGAGCCCGGAAAAGCGCGCCAGCCTTGCCGCGCAGTACCCCATGGTCGAGCACCCGGTGGTGCGCACGCATCCGGAAACCGGCGAGAAGGCGCTCTACGTCTGCGGCTTCTCCACGCATTTCGCCAACTTCCATACGCCCGAGAACGTGCGCTACGGACAGGACAAGACCCCGGGCGCCAGCCATCTGCTGAACTACCTGATCAGCCAGGCGGCGATTCCCGAATACCAGGTGCGTTTCCGCTGGCAGCCCAACAGTGTGGCCATCTGGGACAACCGCTGCACCCAGCACTACGCGGTGCAGGACTACTGGCCGGCGCCGCGCAAGATGGAGCGCGCCGCCATCATCGGCGACAAGCCGTTCTGAGGCGCACCAGCCGCCGCCAGGCCACGTGCCTTTATCAATGGAGACATGCCGTGCACTACCTCGATGGATCCCTGTTCCCTGAAAACCAGCAGCCGCTGATCATCACCGCGGCACCGTATGCACCGGGCTGGCTGCCCTCCGATTTCCCGGAAGACATCCCCGTGACGATGGAAGACCAGATCCAGAAGGCCGTGGATTGCTACAACGCCGGCGCGACTGTGCTGCACCTGCATGTGCGCGAACTCGACGGCAAGGGCTCGAAGCGTCTGTCCAAGTTCAACGAGCTGATCGCCGGGGTGCGCAAGGCGGTGCCGGAGATGGTCATCCAGGTGGGCGGTTCGATCAGCTTCGCGCCGGAAAACGAGGGGGATGCCGCCAAGTGGCTTTCCGACGACACGCGCCACATGCTTGCCGAACTCGACCCCGTTCCGGACCAGGTGACCGTCACGGTGAACACGTCGCAGATGAACGTGACGGAGCACGCGGAGCTCGCGGATTTCAAGGGCACCTCGCGCGAGAACCCCGCGATCTTCAACGCGTACAAGGAGATGACGGTTCCCGCCCAGCCTGGCTGGGTCGAAGAGCACATCCGCCGCCTGTCCGCTGCCGGCATCCAGAGCGCATTCCAGTGCTACAACATCAATAGCTTCGAATCCGTTGAGCGGCTGATCCGGCGCGGCGTGTACAAGGGCCCGCTGGTCATGAACTGGGTGGCGATCAGCGGCGGCATGGATGCGCCGAGCGTCTTCAACCTCGCCAACATCGTCCGCGCCGTGCCGGATGGCGCGGTGCTGACCGTCGAAAGCTCCGTGCGCAACGTGCTGCCTGTGAACATGATGGGGATTGCCCTGGGCCTGCATGTGCGGTGCGGAACCGAGGACTGCCTGTGGAACCAGTCGCGCACGGCCAAGATGAGCACGGTGAAGCAGATCGAGCAGCTGGTGCGCATCGCGGGCGAATTCGGCCGCAAGGTGGCAACGGCCCAGGAAGCGCGCGACATCCAGAAGATCGGCGTGTTCTACGACACGGTCGAAGAGACGCTGGAGGCCAACGGCTTCGCGCCGAACCGCAATGGCGGCAATCAGGGCTTCCTGCGCAAGGCCGCCTGACCCGGGTCGGTCGGCACTGGCGATGCGCCAGCAGAAGGGCAGGGGTGGCAGATCACCGGCTCACGATGAAGCCGGCTGCTGCCCTGAACAACCCTCGAACATTCGGAGACAACCATGAATCAAGCACAACCGTCGGCGCGCCGCAGGGCGTCGCTGTCATGCATGCTCGGCCTGGCGCTGTCGGTGGCGCTGCCGGCTGCGCTCCCATCGACCGCCCAGGCTCAGGCGTGGCCGACCAAGGTGGTCAGGATCGTGGTCGGCGGCCCCGCCGGCGGCACCGCCGATATCCTCGGGCGCCTGCTGGCCGAGGGGCTGACGCAGTCGCTGGGCAAGCCGGTGATCGTCGAGCAGAAGCCGGGCGGCGCCGGCGCGATCGCGGTCAACACACTGCTTTCCGCACCGCATGACGGACATACGCTGCTGCTGATCCAGGGCGGCATCGTTTCCGAAACGCCGCTGGCGCTGAAGGTCTCGTTCGATCCTTTCAAGGACCTGAAACCCGTTGCCCAGGTGGCCCGTACGGGGCTGGTGCTGGTGGGCAACCCCAAGCTGCCGGCGAAGAACTTCAGCGAACTGCTTGCCTACATCAAGAGCAAGCCCGGGCAGATCGACTATGCCTCTTATGCCGCCGGCATGCGCGGCCAGACCATCGGCGTCCAGTTCAACCGCCTGGCCGGCGTGGATATGAAGCATGTCGGCTACAAGGGATCGCCGCCCGCGCTGCAGGACGTGATGGGCGGCCATGTGCCGCTGATGTTCGACGGCCTGGCCACGTCGCTGCCGCTGATCAAGTCCGGCAAGCTCAAGGCCTATGCCGTGGCGTATCCCAAGCGCATCCCCGCGCTGCCAGATGTGCCGACCTTCGCCGAAGTCGGCTTCCCGGCGATGACGGAGCCCGGCTGGATGGGGGTGTGGCTGCCGCCGGACGTGCCGGCGGCGGTGCAGGAAAAGATCCGCAACGCCACGCTGGCCATCGTGCAGCAGCCCGGCTACCGCGAGCGCGTGGAGGCCATGGGCATGGACGCCGGGCAGCCGCTCAGCAGCGAGGCCCTGTCCAGGGATGCGCGCGCCGCCCATGAGCGGCAGGCGGAGTTGCTGCGGTCGATACATTTCGTGCCGGAGTAGGGGGCGGCCCGCCTTGCGCGGGCCTCGGCGAATCGTTCAGCAAAGTTGTATGCTTTCTGCATGGCGCGCCGGGCGCCTTCAGCGCGTCCCGGCCACGGCGCAAAAAGTATGGCGGTGACGATATGAAGCCTGCTCACGCATTGATTGTGACTTGCGTCATGCTGGCCGCCTGCGTATCGACGGGCGTCGAGGTGAAACAGGAGCAGATGGCGAACTTCCTGCTCGGTTTCTCCACCCTCGACGACGTTACCGCCCAGCTGGGGAAGCCCTCGTCGCAGACCACCCTGGTCAACGGGTCGACCATCCTGATCTATTCGTTTGCGGCCTCCAGGCCGCACCCTGAGAGCTTTATCCCGTTCATTGGCCCGCTGTTCGCCGGCGGCGCGATCCGGTCGTCGACGGTTTTCTTCGAGTTCGACGAGAACGGCGTCCTCAGGAGCCAGCGCCTGACGACGTCCGGCAGCGTTTCGGGATGGAGCGTGCTGCCGCCCGATGCGTTGCCATAGGCGGGGGCGGTATACTTCCGGTCCTTTACGGCCCTGGCCAGACACCTGAGAGTCCCCATGAGCGCTTTGCCTCCCTGCCCAAAATGTCATTCCGAGTTCACCTATGAAGACGGAGGCCTCTACATCTGCCCGGAATGCGCGCATGAATGGTCGGCGCAGGCAGCGGCGCCGGCCGAACCGGAGGCCAGGGTTTATCGCGATGCGGCAGGCAATGTCCTGCAGGACGGGGACACCGTCACCGTCATCAAGGACCTGAAGCTGAAGGGGTCGGCCGGCGTGGTCAAGATGGGTACCAAGGTGAAGAACATCCGCCTGGTCGACGGTGACCACGATATCGACTGCAAGATCGACGGCTTTGGTGCCATGAGCCTGAAATCGGAGTTCGTCAGGAAGGTGTAAGCGGGCGCCGGCGAGCCGGTGCCTGCCTTCAGTTGAACACGTCCTGCCGATAGCGTCCCGCGCTGACCAGGTCCGCCAGCCAGTCCGAAGCCGCCTCTGGCGTCATCCCCCCTTGCTCTGCGCCGATCTGAATCAGCACCTGCCTGACCGCGGGCGCCATGTGGCGGCCGTCGCCGCACACGTAGATGATCGCGCCCTGGTTCAGCCGGGCCCAGACATCGGCACGGCGCTGCCACAGCAGGTCCTGCACGTAGCGCGGCTCGCCATCCACGACTGAACAGGCCAGGTGGACCTGCACCACGCCCTGTGCCTGCCAGCGCTCCACGTTGTTGCGGTAGAGCCAGTCGTGCGCGGGGTGGCGGCAGCCGTAGTACAGCTGCACCGGGGCCACCGGCTGCCCGGCTGCCTGTTGCGCGGCCCGCTCCTCAAGAAAGCCGCGGAACGGCGCAATGCCCGTGCCGGGGCCGATCAGGATCATGGGCGTGGCCGGGTCCGCCGCGGGCGCGAAGGTGGGATTGGGGGTGCGGATGGCACCCGCCACCATGGCGCCTGGCGCCAGGCCCTGCAGCCAAGTGGAAGCCACGCCGCGGAAGAGTCCGCGGCCCGATAGCGCCGGTGACCAGACCGTGCCGACGGTGATGGTCGCCACGCCGGGCGAGACCAGCGGCGATGAGGCGATCGAATAGAACCTCGGCCGCATTGGCACGGTGCAAGCCAGCAGGCCGGCCAGATCCACCTCGATGGCGGGAAAGCGGTCCAGCACGTCGGCCAGCCCGAGCCGGCGCGGCGCCACCTGGGCGGCGTACCCGCTCCCGGCGTCGTCCGAGGCCAGCTGCCGCAGGGCCTGGCGCGTGACCGGGCAGCGCGAAGACTGCGACAGCAGGCGCAGGGTATGGCGCGACACCACGTCCTGCAGCTCCACAAAATGGGTCAGCAACTGGCGCACGGACAGGGCCTCGCCCAGCGGCAGGCCGCGCGCGGCCCCGCCGGAGGCGGACAACGTGACGATTGCGTCCGGGTCGATGCCGATCCGCTCGCACAGGGCCGCGACCATCCCGGGCTGGTTCTGCGGATAGACGGCGAGGTGATCGCCTGTGGCGTAGCGCACGCCGTCGGGCAGCCTGAGGCGGATATCGCGCGTGGAAGTCCGCGGCGCCTCGTGCGAGAAATCCCACAGGCCGGACGGATCGTTCACCAGCTCGGTGTTGGCCAGGACCGTGAAGGCCTCGGTGTTTGCCGGCAGCGTGGACGCGCGGATCTCGGCGACGTCTTTCACCTGCACCCGGACCGGCGGCGTCCCGTGGGCCGGCCCGCCCACGCCGTCACCGGCCTGCAAGGCTTGCCACAGCAAGGCCAGCCACCGTTCCACGGCCTGGTCGAAGTCGCCGTTGCCGTCGGCTTCGCCACGCGGCAGCAGCGGACTGGCGCAGGCATTGGTGAAGAATTCATAGACGCGGCGCGGGAAGGCCTGGTACGTCGGCCATTGCGAGTTGCCGCAGCCCAGCACGGCCACGCTCAGCGCTTCTGCCCGGTAGCCGCTGGCGGCGCCGCTGTCGAGCAGCGCTTCGAGCCGCCTTGCCGAGTCCGGCGCGCGGCCGTTATAGGTGGCGGCGATGATGACGGCCAGGCCGGTGGTCGGGAGCGCGTCGGCCACGTCGTCCAGGTCGCGCAGCGTCGCATCAAAGCCCGCCGCCAGCGCGCCGGCATGCACCTGCTCAGCCAGTTCGCGCGCGGTGCCAAGGCTGGATCCGCACAGCACGGCAAGTGTCCTGCCGCGGCCCTGCACATCGGGGCCCGCCCGCGGCGCTTGCGCGGTCCCGGCGAGCGGCGCCGCAGCGATGCGCTCATGCGGCCGGCGCCGGCGCGCACGCACCGTGAATCCGTCGGGCTTGATCGTCAGTGTTTCCTTGATGCGGAACTGGTAGTCGTGCGCGTCGGTGAACTGGAAATTGCGCAGCATCAGCGCCAGTGCCAGCTTGGCCTCGGTCAGCGCAAACTGGCGGCCGATGCAGGCACGTTCCCCGTTGCCGAAAGGCATGTAGGCGTGGCGCGGCAGCTTTGCCTCCTGCTCAGGCAGGAAGCGATCGATGTCAAAGCGTTCCGGGTCGGCCCACACCTTGGGGTCGCGGTGCAGCGCGGTCAGCACCACCGACAGGCGCCTGTCCTTGCGGATCAGGTAGCGGCCGCCCAGCAGCGTGTCTTCAAACGGCGCCACGGCGAAGGCAGGCGCGGTGGGCCACAGGCGCAACGTTTCCTTCAGCACGCGGTCCAGTACCGGCAGCCGCGCCAGGTCGGCGTAGACCGGCGCCGCGTCGCCGGGCAGCACGGCGTCCACCTCCGCGTAGGCCTGTGCCATCACGCCCGGGTTGCGCAGCAGTTCATACAGCGCGAAGGTGAGCAGGCCGCTGGTGGTCTCGTGGCCCGCAATCAGGAACGTGATCACCTGGTTGCGGATGTTCTCGTCGTCCAGCCGCTGGTCGGTGTCCGGATCCCGCGCTTCCAGCATCAGGCCGAGCAGGTCGTTGGCGGTGCCGCCCGGGCGTTCCGCCGCGTCGCCCGCGCGCCGCCGCCGGATCACGTCGTCCACAAGGTCGCGCATGAAGCGGGTGTCCTGGTCGAACTTCTGGTGCGCCGCATGCATGAAGCGGTCTTGCAGGGCAAAGCGCGTCAGCTTGGACATCGCCTCTTCCAGCGCGCCCACCATGGCCTCGATGAAGGGGTGCAGTTCCGCGCTGGCGAACGAATCAAAGTCATAGCCGAAGCCGGACAGCGCGATGGTATCGAGCGTCAGCCGCGTCATGTCGTCAGCGACCGCGATATCGGCATCCGGGCCTTGCTGGTCCCATTTGTCCACCAGCCGGTTGGCCACGCGCAGCATGACGTCGAAGTAGCCCTTCATCGCGCGCTGGCTGAACGCCGGCATCAGGATGCGGTGCGCCTTGCCCCAGTTGGCCTCGTCGGAGCGTGCGGTGAACAGCCCGTCGCCGGCCATGCCGCGCAGGTAGGACAGCGGCGGGCCGATGTACTTGCGGAACTGCGCGGCATCGCACAACTCGGAGGCCAGTGCCACCGACGTCACGAACGGCACGCGCCGGCCGGCGAAATTCAGCTCGAAGATGCCATCATGGTGCCGGCTGCGCGCCAGCAGGTGCTGGCCCAGCGCACCGGGTGTGATCTGCAGCAGGTTGCCCACCAGCGGCCAACCCGGGTCGCGCGGGATGGGTTCGGGGATGGTTGCATGGATGGAGCGGGCAGGGGTTTGATGCGGCGCGTCGGAGGCCTGGTCGGGGCTGGATAGCTCAATGGGCGGCGGCATGGCGGGGCGGTGTCTCCTGAACTGGCGCTGACACGCGATTTGCCACGTGCGGCCGTTTCATTTAACGTAGACATCTGTCTACCGGCGCAAGCGTAGACAACCGTAGACATGCTGTCAACGAAGCATGTCGGGCAAAAACCGAGTCCTGCTACTAAACCGCATTCATGGAAGCCATTGCCGACGGCAAACGCCGCCTGATCGACGCCGCGTTGCGGCTGGCCGCAGCCAAGCGCAGCTTTGCGGCACTCAAGCTGCGCGAGATCGCGCGCGAGGCCGGCCTGAACCCCAACACGTTCTACCGGCATTTCAGCGACATGGAAGACCTGGCCATCACCGCCATGGACGAGGTCAGCGCCGAACTGCGGCCGATGCTGCGCGCGGTCCGATGGGCCGCTGCCCGCGACAACCCGGGTGAAGTGGCCACGCGTGCGTGCGAAGCGCTGTTCCTGTACGCGCAGCATCACCCGGATGCATTCATCGTTGGTGTGTGCGGGATCACGGGCCCGCAGCCCGCGCTTCGCGTTGCCATTCGCACGGTGCTGGATGACATCGCCGCCGAGATGGCGGAAGACATCGAGCGGCTGGGGCTGTGTCCCAAGCTCTCACGCCCGGTCATTGACGACGTCTGCGCGTACGTCGTTTCCTACCTTTTCCATCAATGCGTCGACTACATCGAAGCCGATGCCGCCGGACGGCGCAGGCTGATGGCGCGCTCGGTGCAGTTGAGTTGCTGGCTGCTGCAGGGCGCGGCAGGGCCGAATGCCCAGCCGGGAGCGAAATCAGGCAGGGAGCGCAAGGCCGTGGCGGCGTAGCCTGTTGCGACGAAACACGCAGAAGGAAGAAACTCAGCCGAAGCAGTGGCCGAAGCGAAGGCGTGTGTCCGGGCCAGCACTCACCCTGAAATCGTGATGCCACACTCTTGCGCCACCGCCAGGAGCTTTTCCATGTCCGGCGCGCCTGGCGGAATTTCCTCATCGAGCCGCGTGAACAGGTGCGATGCGTTTCCGCCGTGGCTGGTGACTGAAATCATTTCGCCGCCGCCGAAGCCGAAACGGAAGTAATGCACCGTGCCCGCTGGCACATGGACAAAGGTGCCAGCGGCAGCAGTGATCGCTTGATCGCCATAGCCGATCTCGACCGTCCCCTTGGTAATGAAGAACGATTCGTCCCAGTCATGGCTATGCGGCGGTGGGCCACTGCCTTCTTCGCCCTGCTGCAGAAACACCTCATAGCCTTGCGTGGCGGTCTTGGATGCCAGCACCGTGATCCTTTCTCCCACCACGTTGAGCGCGCGTCCATACGCTTCCGGAGTCACCGCAAATGGTTCTGGTTTCATGATTTTCTGCTCCGTCAGTGAGAGCGCCGACGTGGCGATGCTATCCGGGTGTGAGGCATGCGGCAGCTCCAAAGCGAGCCGGCCACGATGCCGGACGGGCGGGGCATGGGCTGCCCGCTTATTTGATGTGTGGGAATTTTAGGCGGCCCACGATCGGAAGTCATCGCCAGGAATGAGGATTGCCACGGCCAATGTGCGTCAGCAAACGTTCCTCCCATGCGCAATGTCACTTGCCCCTGGCTCGCTTTCCCATTTCAATGGAGTTGACAGGGAGAAGGGATGAGATCATGGCAGTCACTCGCTTGCAGAGCATTCCCGGCATCGGGGTTGACAGGATGACCGACAAGGCTGGCTCGATGCGTAACGCCAACAGCCATCTGCCTTTCATGGGCCAGCCCGCACTGCGGGAAACCGCAGTCGAACGCGTCCGACGCCTCTCCGGCGTCACATACGGCCCTGATACCGAATGCATCGCCGAGCGAATTCGCCTGGCCCCGATACGTGCAACGCTGAGCGACGAAAATGCCGGCCGCTTCTGGTCATGATGGTTCCGAGGGCAGCGACCGGACCCTGCTGTATTTCGGTTGGCTGACCCTGTTCATCGCTCTGGCAACGCCGGCCGGTTACCTGGTCGATATACAGACGTCGTACCTGCTCAAGAACCAGCTGCATGCGACGGCGACGGAGATCTCGACATTCCGGCTGGTGACGGGCATACCAGTCTACCTTGCGTTCGTTTTTGGCCTCGCGCGCGACCAATGGAATCCGCTGGGATTGCGCGATCGTGGCTTCTTCCTGATTTTCGCCCCGGCGACCGCGGTGGCATTCATCTGGATGGCGTATTCAGGTTTCTCATACGCGGGGCTGGTCATCGGGATGCTGCTGGCAATGCTGTCGTCCCGGTTCATCGCCGCAGCCTATCAGGGGTTGATCGCCCTGGTGGGCCAGGAGAAGCTCATGTCCGGGCGCCTGAGCGCCCTGTTGAACGTGGTCGGCTCCGTCCCGGTCGTTGCGGGAGCGTTCGCCTCCGGGTACATCTCCGATCATCTCGCCGCAAAAGAAGCCTTCCTGCTGATGGCGATGTTCGCCTTTTTGATTGCGGTCCTGGCGCTCTGGAAGCCCGTTTCGGTCTTCGGCCATATCTACGAGAAGCCGCAAGCCAGGGGCACGGATCTCGTTGGCAATGTCAGGCGGCTGGTGAGACATAAGGCTGTTTATCCAGCGGTTCTCATCTGCTTTCTGTGGAACTTTGCGCCAGGAGCGGCCACGCCGCTGCAGTTCTACCTGAGCAATGAGCTGCATGCATCGGATTCCGTTTACTCGTACTACAACGGGATCTTTGCCGCCGCGTTCGTCCCGACATTTCTGCTGTATGGCTTTCTGTGCAAGAAGGTATCGCTGAACAAGCTGCTGTGGTGGGGAACGATCGTCGCAGTGCCGCAGATGGTTCCGCTGGCATTCATCCACTCAGCCAATCTTGCCCTGGTATTGGCGGCACCGATAGGGCTGATGGGCGGTGTCGCCACGGCAGCATACTTCGATCTCGCGATGCGGTCCTGTCCGCCGGGCCTGCAAGGAACCTTGATGATGCTGGTGGATGGCGTTCTCGCGCTCTCGGCGCGTGCCGGCGATCTCCTGGGCTCATGGATCTATAACAGCAGCCCAACGCACGGTTTCACATATTGCGTGATCACGACTACCGTGGTGTACGCACTGATCCTGCTTTTGATCCCGCTGACGCCAAAGGCATTGATTGCTACCAGGGATGGCGAACCAAGTCCGGAGGTCCAAGCCTAGGCGTCGGCCCGCTGCTGCTCCAGCGTGCGCAATCGCTGGCGGGCGAGGAGGGGGCAGGCCCTAGTAATGTATGGTGGCCGGGCTCTGGATGCCGGCGTTCTCGTCAACGACATACGCTTCGATTCCTGCGCTGCCGCCATTCCACCAGTTTGTCATATCAAAGACAGTCTCGTCGTCCAGCCGCTGGACATGGACACCGTAGATGGTCAGCGGCTTGCCGGGCGCGCAGACCGCGGGCGAAGTCAGTGGCCTCAGGAAGTGAACAGCGCTGGGCGATGTCGTGGATATGTTGGTGACGCGCTGTGCAACGAAGCGGCCTGAGATATTCTGAATCTGCAACGCTGTCTCGACGTCAAGGCCAATCCCTCGGGCGGCCGACGGGTTCGTCAGGACTCCGCCCTCGCAGCCCGAACCGGACCATGGCGCAATGCTTCTTGACAGGAACGTGACCAGCCTGCCCATGCGATCGCGCGTGTCGAAGTGAGGATCGACGAACGTATTGTCCAATGCCGTAGTGTTCAGGAATTCAGGGCCGGAAAACCCTTTCGGGTCAAATGTCATGTACTTGTTGTATGGATCGCTCAGCGCCTGCGTCGATGTGACCGTCCCTTCGATGGCGGAGAAAACGAACTGCCCCAGGACGTTGGCCCCGGCGCTGGTGCCGCCAACAGGAACGTTCTGCTGCATGAGCGCGGCGATGGTCGCGTTGAGCTTCGTACCTTTCCAGAACTTGATGTAGTTGGCCTGATCGCCGCCCGCAATCCACAATGCGTTCGCGCTGCCGACAACGGCGTTTACAAACGGATCATTCGCCGCAGCTGTGTCGGTAATGACCAGCGTTTCCGCCGCAGTCAGGCCGAGGTACGCGCCACCGACATAGCCGTCCACTGCGGGGATATCGGTCGCGTTCTTCTTGTTGCTGTAGTAGAAGTAAGGGTCGTAAGCGTCGGTGCCGGTCGCGCGAATCACGACCATGCGACCGCCCGTTGCCTTGGTAATGCCCGCCTGCCGAATCATCCAGCGATACGCGCCATCGACATCGGGCCCGCCACCCATGATGACCACCGGCTGTATCGCCCGTGGCTGAGGTGTGGGGAGGGCCTGCACCGGCACTGGATTGCCAGTCATGAAGTACCGTGTACCAGTTACGAAGTAGCTGTAGGTAGTCTTGTCACCTGCAAACGCGGGGGGCATCAGCACCCCAAGTACCACGCTGATACAGGCGACCGCGTAGTACGCCACCACCCTGCAATGCTGTGTGAGCTTGGAAATGAATTCCATGACGTGACACCCCCCTGCCGCTATCTTCTTTGTACAACTCGGTGATGACAGAAAAGCAACGCGCCAAATCCCTGGAAGAGCTGGCAGATGTCACGTCGCCAGGCAAAAGCTCCCGGCTGTTATTCCGAGCACAAGTGCGGGACGTGCAGGCGTTCCGTTATAGACGCTGGCGCACAAAAACTCCAGCCGACCCTGGTCCCGACAGGAGATGCGGTGAGGCAGACACGACCACCAGCAACAAGGCCGCCATCGCGGCCTGCTTCCGAAGGTCACTACAGGCGGCGCTCGCGCATGCCGGATCGCCATGAGAGCAAAGGTGCCACGGCCATCGGCAAGGTCTGTTCGCTGGCGTACGTTGGCGTTGTACTGTTTGCCAGTCCCCGCCTGGAAGCTTGCGCAACTGGCCTCGCCAAGGCGACGGAGCGCTCAGTCGGCGCACCGTTGAATGAACTGCGTCATGGCGGGCAGGATGGATTCCCGGAAACGCTGGCCGGCGAAGGTGCCGTAGTGACCCACGCCGTCGACGACCAGGTGTTCCTTCCGGTCGGCGGCAAGACCTGCGCAGAGCGCGTGAGCCGCTTCGGTCTGGCCGCGGCCGGTGATGTCATCCTCGCTGCCTTCGATGGTCAGCAATGAAACGTTGGCAATGGCCTCGGGGTAGACACGGCGCTGGCCGACTTCCATGCGGCCGCGGCACAGGTGATGCTCCAGGAAAACCTTCTGGATGGTTTCCAGGTAGTACTCGGCCGGCACGTCGAGCACGGCGTTGTACTCGTCATAGAACTTGCGGTGCCTGGCTGCCTCGCTCTGCCTGCCATCGACCAGGTGGCGGTAAAAGTCGAGGTGCGCACCGGCATGGTGTGCGACGTTCATCGATACAAAGCCTGCCAGCTGCAGGAAGCCCGGATAAACCCGGCGCCCGTTTCCCGGGTAACCGGCGGGCACCCGTTCGATGACGTTCGCCTCGAACCACGCCAGCGAATATTGCTGCGCGAACTGGTCGACCGCCGTCGGGCTGACGCGGGTGTCGATCGGCGCGGCGATCAGGGTCATGGAGCGGGGCTGCACCTGCTCGTTGTCTTCGGCCATCTGGGCGACCGCGCAAAGCACCGGGACCCCGGGCTGGCAAACCGCCACGATATGCGTGCCGGCGCCGAGGTATCGCAAGAACTTTTTCAGGTAATCGACATAGCAGCCAAGATCGAAGTGCCCGGCGTCAAGCGGGACCAGGCGCGCATCGGCCCAGTCGGTGATGTAGACATCATGCCCGGGCAGCAATGCCTCGACCGTCGGGCGCAGCAGGGTGGCGTAGTGGCCGGAGAGCGGCGCCACCAGCAACACCCGGGGGCCAGGATTGGACATGTCCTTCCTGAAATGCAGCAGCCGGCAGAAGGGCTCCTCGATGAGCGCGGTCTCGGTGACGGCCACCCGCTGGCCGCGCACGAAGACCTCGTCGATCTCAAAGCTTGGTTTGCCATAGGCCTTGGTCAGCCGGGTGAACAACTCAAGCGCGGCGTCGGCCTCGCGCAGCCCCGGAAGCCAGGCGACCGACTCGCCCCAGAAATTGACTGCACGATAACCTGCCTCGATCATCGCCCCGAGCGGGCCAAGGGACTGCAGCGTGAGTTCCCGCAGAGCATAGAGCGCCATTGCGATTCCCGCCTTTTTGAATTGGTTGGTGTGTTGTTCTGGCGCAGGGGCCGGCAAACCGGGTGCTGCGCAATGCGGGCTTCAGCGCAGTTGGCGTGCCCGACAGCCGCATGGCCGGCTTCGTGCAAGGTGGGCGGGCGGGCGACAGGCTTCTGCCGCGGGTGCGTAGGTGGGAAGGTGGCGCTGGTGCACTGAGAAGTGCTGCGCGCGGCTCAGGTGCCGTCGATGTCGAATGGACTGGCTGCGGGAGGCTCCGGTCTTGCCGTGGCGGCCGTTGCGGCCGGACTGATGCGCGCGGCCCAGGTCGCACGCGAATCGGCTGGAATGCTGCATGATGCCCCCCTACTACTCAAGCCACCAGCATTGCGTCGCAATGCCAGCGGAACAGCTTGCAATCAAGTTACGCCATTTACATTCAGTAACATATTCGATCTAACCCTATTGCAACCCTTTGCATACGTCCTTGGCAACGAAGGAACCTTTGCGGGATCATTCGATGCGAATGTGGCCTTATGTGCAGGCGATATGTGATCCTCTATTGCCAGCAGGGCGGACGCAGCCGGGCCATCTGCTCGGCTATTTGTAAATTTTTGCAAGTTGCGTTCGGGTAAAACGCCAGGCAGGCGGATGTGGTTGACCCGCCCGGTCCCGCTTCCTCGCTGTCACGCTGCCCGGCCAATGACCGGAATCACGCCGAAGGCAACGGTAGCCAGCATCATGACCACTGCCGCCGACAGCGCCCAGAGCAGCGTATAGCGCTGGTGATCGCCAAATTCGACCTCGGCCAGGCCGACCAGCAGGTAGGTCGACGCGACCAGGGGGCTCAGCAGGTGAACCTGCTGCCCGATCAGCGAGGCGCGTCCGATCTCCGCCGCGCCGATGCCATAGACGGCGGCAGCCTTGGCCAGGATCGGCAGGATGCCGAAGTAGAACGCGTCGTTCGAGATAAAGAACGTGAACGGAATGCTCAGCACCCCCGTCACCAGGGCCATGTAGGGACCCATCCAGTCCGGCACGGCGCTGATGACGCTGTTGGCGATGGTGTCGACCATCTTGGTGCCCGACAGGATTCCGACGAAGATGCCGGCGGCGAAAATCAGCGACACCACCGGCACGACGTTGGCGGCATGCGCGCCCATGCGCTCCTTCTGTTCGTGCAGGCTCGGGTAGTTGACCATCAGCGCGATGGCGGATGCGATGATGAACAGCGCAGGCAGCGGCAAGGTGCCGAGAACCAGCAGCACCATCAGGCCGCAGGTCAGCAGGAAGTTGAACCACAGCAGCTTCGGCCTGGCGATCCGCGGATCGCCGGCGGCGGCCTCCGGCATGGCATGGCCGTCATCGCCGGCCCCGGTGCGCATCAGTGCGATGCTGCCAAGCCGGTTGCGTTCGCGGCGGCCGAGCAGGAATGCCACGAACAGGCCCCACATGCCGGTGACAATCATCGGCAGGATCATCGGCACGAACAGCGACCCCACGTCCACGCCCAGCGCGCTGGCGGCACGCGCGGTCGGGCCGCCCCAGGGCAGGATGTTCATCAGCCCGCCGGCCATCATGATCACGCAGGCCAGCACCAGCCGGCTGATGCCCAGGCGCTTGTAGAGCGGGAGCATGGCGGCGCAGGTGATCATGTAAGTGGTCGAGCCGTCGCCGTCGAGCGACACCAGCGCGGCCAGCACGAAGGTGCCCATGATGATCTTGACCGGATCGCCGCCCACTATCTTCAGGATCGCGCGCACCACCGGATCGAACAGCCCGGCATCGATCATCAGGCCGAAATACAGGATGGCGAACATCAGCATCACGCCGGTCGGCGCCAGCTTCTTGACGCCGTCCAGCATCATCGGGCCGAGTTCCGGGCCGAAACCGCCGATCGCGGCGAACGCAATCGGAACCAGGATCAGCGCCACCATGGCGGAGAGCCGTTTTGTCATGATCAATGCCATGAACACGATCACCATCGAATAGGCGAGCAGGGTCAACATCTTTTTCTGTATCTCTTTGCCGCCCTGCAGCGTGGGGCGCATGCGGGCGGGTGTGTGTGTGCGTCCGTGCGGCGCACGAGGTTAAAAGCAAGGCCGATCCCGCCGGCACGCCAGGGCGTGCCGGGTATGGAATGACCGCGGAGGGTGGCAGTCTTGCGCGCTGGCCCGGGCGGGCCGCGCGGGCGCGGCTCAGCTGGCGGAAGCGATGCGTTTCACTACCGCGTCCGCGAACTGCAGCGTGGTGGCCGTGCCGTGGAGGTCGCCGGTCTTCACCTGGTCCTGGACCAGCGTCAGCTCGATGGCCGTGCGCAGGCGCGTGGCCAGGTCCTGGCGGCCCACGTGGTCGAGCATCAGGCCGGCGGCCAGCATCAGCGAGATCGGGTTGGCAATGCCTTTGCCGGCGATGTCTGGCGCCGAGCCGTGCACCGCCTCGAAGATCGCGGCCTGGTCGCCGATGTTGGCGCCCGGCGCCATGCCAAGCCCGCCAACCAGGCCGGCGATCTGGTCCGACAGGATGTCGCCGAACAGGTTGGTACAGAGCAGCATGTCGAAGCGCCACGGGTTGAGCACCAGCTGCATGGCGCAGGCGTCGACAATGATGTCGTCCATGTCCACGCGGCCCGCGTAGTCCCTGGCGACCTCGCGCGCCGCTTCCAGGAAGATGCCGGTGAGCGCCTTCAGGATATTGGCCTTGTGCACCACCGTGATCTTCTTGCGGCCGTTTTTGACGGCGTACTCGAAGGCGAAGCGGGCAATGCGCCGGCACGCGTCGCGCGTGTTGGTGCCGGTGGACACCGCCACCGCATGCGGGTCGTCGCCAACCGGGATGTAGTAGTCATGGGCCACATAGAAGCCGCCGACGTTCTCGCGCACCAGCACCAGGTCGATATTCTCGAAGCGGCCCGGCACCAGCGTGCGGGCAGGGCGCACGTTGGCATAGAGGTTGAACGCCTCGCGCAGGCGCACATTGACCGAGCGGAAGCCACCGCCCACCGGCGTGGTCAGCGGCCCCTTCAGGGCCAGGCCGGTGCGGCCGATGCTGTCCAGCGTGTCTTGCGGCAGGGGATCGCCGCTGTATTCGACGCCGGCCATCCCCGCGCGCCGGATATCCCAGGCAAACGGGGCGCCCAGCGCTTCCAGCACCCTGACGGTGGCGTCCACTACTTCGGGACCGATCCCGTCGCCTGGGATCAGCGTGGCCGGGATCTGTTCGCGTGCACCGTTTTCCATTTGCGTTCCTGTCGTGAATTGAGCGTTTCGCTGGCCGGCCAGGGCGCCGGGCCAGGGAGGCTGTGTTTCTCGTCGCCGGGGGGCGCCGGTTGCGGATTCCGGCGTTTGCCGCCGGTCCGGATGACCAGGGGCCCGATTCTAGGCGGGGAAGGCTGTCAGGAAACTGTCAATGTGCCGGCTATGTCATTGGGGTTTACGCGGAGGGCGACGAACCCTGCTGACGGAGAACGACCGACGAATCGGGGCCGGCGACAGTGAAAGCATCGCCGGTGCAGTGCGCCAGGACTGGCCGCGACGATGAACGTGCACTGACGCCCGGAGCCGCGCTAAGCGGGCAGGCGTGCCGCCTTGAATTGTTTCCAGAGGCAGCGCAGCGGCTGCCGGTCAACGCTGACAGCCCTTGCGATATAGCCGCGCGCATAGCCACAGCCAATGGCAAGCTGCTGCCGCTCTGTCGCCAGGCGCAGCAACAATCCCTCTGCAACCGCCATATCATTGCGCCATCCCAGGTCATCCTGCAGGCGCGACAGTTGCCGGCGATAGCGGCGCACCTTATTCGCGGCAAACAAGGATTCAAAGAACTCGGTCGCGTAGCGCAGCTTCTTTGCGGCGATACGCGCACGATGGCGCCGCTGCTCATCGAGCTTTGCCATGCCCCGCCCCCGCTTGAGCAGCCTGCGTTGCCGTTTGCGCAGCGTGGCCAGCGCGAAGTCCCTGGCGGGTCCCGTGAGTGCCGCGCGCTGCGCCTCGTCAAGGCCATGGCGCCAGTCCGCGCTGCCCAGCCAATGGCTCAGCGTCAGGATCAGCCGGGTGTAACGATCGGAATTCACGGCCTGGGCCGCGCGTTGCCGCGCATCGGCTGCGACTGCCTTCGCCGCGGCAAGCACCGCGCCCGCGCCCACGTCCTCCGGCGCCCCATCGAATGCGTCACGCAAGGTGGTGTTGGCAAGCACTTCCCAGTCACGTGCGGGGCCCAGTTCATCGGCAATCCATTTGAGGTCCGATTGCAGTGCCGGCGGGCAGGCCAGCAGCGGCTCGAAGATATCAAGCGCGGAGCGCAGGCGACGCAGGCCGACACGCATCTGGTGCACGCTCTCCGGATTGGAGCCGTTGACCACGCCGCGTTCGTTCCCCGAGATTTGCGCCAGGCAGCTCTCGGCAATGCACTGAAACACGGCTTCAGCCGACCCTGCTTCGGCCAGTCTGAGGGGCTCCGCCCGTACCGCTTCATTGGCCTCGTCAGCGACCAGCGCATAGCCACGGTCGCCTTTGCTGGCGCGGCTCAGGCGCATTGGCACTGCGTCGAGCAGCCGCAGGGCAAACGCTGACAGATGGGCGGGCTCACCGGTCTGGATCTCCATCTCAAGCTCGCGGATCGGCTCCGTGGCGTCGTTCGCGCGGACAACGCCGCGATCGACCGCCAGTTCGACCTCGTCCCCCTGTGGCAAGCGCAACAGCAGCACCGTGCGCCGGACATCCGTGATGAAGATCGGCTTCAGCCGTTCCGCCAGGTCGCCTTCACGCAGCAGCGTCCCCAGCGCAGTGCCCTCGGGCAATTTGTCTCGCAGTGCACCAAGATCTGGCGTATTTCCGGGAACTGCCGACTCAAACTCTTCCCGCTCGTAAAGCGCCCCATGCTGCGTGCCCCAGGTCTTCAACGTCTGTACATAATGTTCACCTGCTTGCCGCACACGCAGCGAGGCGTGCATACGCCGAAAGGCAAGATCCGACGTATCGAAATACGTGCTCACGAGCCTGTCTTCGTGCGGCGGCTCCACACAGCAGGACGACACCAGGGGCAAGCCGATCAGCCCTTCGGCCTGGTCCTGCAGCAACTCGAGCTTGAGTTCGCGCTCCATTTATCCGAGCTTTGCCGTGCCCTCGAATTTTTCGAATACCCTGGCCTGGACTGCGTTCATCACTGCAAGGGTCTCGTCACTGGCAGGGCCGCTGGTCGTCACCCCGGTGGCGTTCTTCGGCTTCGAGCCGCACGGGTCGAAGACAAAGACCGTATCGAACTTTCCGGACGATTCTTTCTTCAGGCGCCGGTTGAGTGCTTTCAGGTATCGCTTCTTGTCAGTCTTTGACATAGGTTCCAAGGTTATCTGCGGTGGCAATAACGACCCAGGTCATTGAACCATCTGCTTAATGAACTCACTTCACCAGGCAGCACTGCTAGTGCGACTGGCTTGCATTCGACTCCCCGCCGGGGAAGGGGCTTTCGTGCTCCCGCAACTTCTGCAGCGATCGGGTCAGCCTGGCGCCGTGCTTGCGGTCCGCGGCCAGCAGCAGGGCCTCTATGCCGTCGTCCAGGCCCGCCAGCTCGCGGTCACCCGGTAGCCTGGTCGCTTTCATCTGCTGCAATTCGTTGGCAATGCGCTTGCCCAGCTTGCGCACAAACTCCGGGTCAAGATGACCTTGCGCTGCAGCACCTCCAATATGCTCGATCAAGCGCATCAGACCTTCGGGGGTGGTCTCGGTCGCAGACGGTATTTCGTGTGTCATTGGCGGCTCCAGTGGGCGCGTCAGATCATTTTACGCAGCGAATGCTCGTAAGATGGTACGTATTTCGCGGGACCAGTGCGATCAGATTCGCCTCGATATGCGCAATACGCCAGCTAGAATCGGGAAGGATTCCCCCGCACCGACATTCAATCATGAAACCCGAATCCGATCCCATGCAGAATGCGCCGCCAATTGACGCGGAGGAGGGGCGCCTCGGCACCCCGGTCGACCCGGATGGCCTGCTGAATGGCAATGAGCTCTATATCAACCGCGAACTCAGCCAGCTGGAGTTCTTCGGCCGCGTGCTGGAGCAGGCCGCCGATCCCGCGGTGCCGCTGCTTGAGCGCCTGCGTGCCCTGTGTACCTTCAGCAGCAATCTGGATGAGTTCTACGAGATCCGCGTGGCCGGCCTGAAGGAGCAGTGCTTGCTTCAGTCTCCGGTGGTCGGCCCGGACGGGCTGACGCCGCAGGCGGTCTATGCCAGGGTCAACCAACGGGTCCGGGAACTGGTCGATCAGCAGTACCGCCTGTTCAATGACATGCTGATTCCGGCCATGGCCGAGCAGCAGATCCGCTTCTTGCGGCGGCCCTCGTGGAACCTCGCGCAGGCGGAATGGATCCGGGAGTTCTTCTTCGCCGAACTGATGCCAGTCCTGACGCCGATCGGCCTGGACCCGGCGCATCCGTTTCCACGGGTGCTCAACAAAAGCCTGAATTTCGCCGTTGAACTCGAGGGCAAGGATGCGTTCGGGCGCAACTCCGGCTATGCGATCGTGCAGGCGCCACGAGCGTTGCCGCGGGTGATCGCCCTGCCACCGGAGATCGCCGGATGCGAGCATGGCTTTGTGTTCCTTTCTTCCATCCTGCATGCCCACGTCGGCGAGCTGTTCAGTGGCATGACCGTGCGCGGCTGCTATCAGTTCCGCGTGACCCGCAACAGCGAACTGTTCGTGGACGAGGAAGAGGTCAAGAACCTGCGCGAGGCGCTGCAAGGCGAACTGCCGCACCGTCATTATGGTGATGCGGTCCGGCTGGAAGTGGCTGACAACTGCACGCCGGCAATGACTGGATTCCTGCAGCAGCAGTTCGGCCTGGCGGCAAGCGAGGTGTTCTCCGTCAACGGACCGGTCAACCTGGTTCGCCTGATGCAGGTGCCAGATCAGGTGGACCGGCCGGAACTGAAGTACCTGCCTTTCCGGGCCGGCCTGCCGAAGGTGCTGCACGAGCATTCCGATATCTTCCGTGCCATTCGCGAGGGCGACATCCTGCTGCATCACCCGTTCCAGTCGTTCACACCGGTGGTGGACTTTGTCAGGCAGGCGGCACAGGACCCCGATGTGGTGGCAATCAGCCAGACGGTGTATCGGGCCGGGCACGACTCGGTCCTGCTCTCGGCACTGATTGAGGCCGCGCGCAACGGCAAGGAAGTCACCGTCGTGGTGGAGCTGCTGGCCCGCTTCGATGAAGAGGCCAATATCGGTTGGGCAACGCAACTGGAGGAAGTCGGCGCGCATGTCATCTATGGGGTCGTCGGCTTCAAGGCGCACGCCAAGATGGTGATGGTACTGCGACGCGAGGGTGGGAAGCTCCGGCGCTATGTGCATCTCGGAACCGGGAACTATCACCACCAGACCACGCGCACCTATACGGATTTTGGATTGCTCACCTGCAATGAGTCGCTGACGCAGGATGTGGCGCAAGTGTTCAGCCAGCTGACTGGTCGTGGCCAGACCCATTGCATGACCCATATCTGGCAATCGCCCTTCACCTTGAAGACGGGGTTGCTTGAAGCGATCCGGCGCGAAGCCGGGCACGCCAGGGCCGGTCGCAAGGGATGGATCGTGGTCAAGATGAATGCGCTGCTGGAACCCGACCTGATTCAGGCGCTGTACGACGCCTCACGCGACGGAGTCCGTATCGACCTGATCATCCGGGGCGCCTGCGCGCTGCGCCCCGGCGTTGCCGGCCTGTCGGAGAACATTACGGTGAAATCCGTCATGGGCCGGTTTCTCGAGCACTCGCGCATCTTTTATTTTCACGATGGCGGGGCGGAAAAGGTCATGCTATCCAGCGGTGAATGGATGGAGCGAAGCCTGTCCCGGCGGATCGAGATCTGCTTTCCCATCCTTGATGCCGGGTTGAAGGAGCGCGTTATCGCGGAAGGGCTGAAACCGTACCTGGCAGACCGGCGTGACACCTGGCAGATGGCGCCGGACGGAACATACGAGCGTCAGGGCTCGCGTGACGGCGAGGGCGCGCAGAATATCCTGCTGTCGGCGTTGACGTGAGCCCTGCATAAGGGCCACGCTGGCGCGGCACCGCGCCTGCGTGGCCGTGCCGCTGCTCAACCGAGATCGTCCTGGATCGGCCGGTGTCTGAACACCGCGCGGATGATGCCATGGTCGTTGGTGCCCAGGCCCTTGTGATCGCTAAAGTTCAGGTGATCGTTGTTGATAATGAGCCCGTCGAACAGCCAGCGGCGCCGCTTGCTGTTGTCATATAGCTGCTCGCTGACCAGGATGTGATCAAGCGATTCGCGAAAATCCTGGAAGACATGGGTGTAGTAGACATCGCGCGTGTCCCGGTATTCCTGCAATGTCTGCGCGGTATAGAGCGCAATATCGCCACCACCGACCGAGTCACCCACCAGATAGGCAGGCTGCTCGGTCAGGATATTGGCGGTATTGCTCAGTTGGCCGTCGTTGATATCGCCCATCACCACCACTGCGGTGTTGTTGTCTTTCATGCTGTCGGTCAGCATGAAGCGCAGCGCGGCCGCTTCGGCGGTACGCCGGATCGTCGACAACGCAGCGCCGACGGCTTTGGCATGTTTCGCGTAGATTTCCTTTTCATACCAGGCCTCGCCATCGATCCGGGTCGGCTGCTTCGACTTGAAATGGCATACGTACATGTGCATGGCAGGCTCATCCTCGCGCGGCCGGATGGTGAAATGCAGGACCGGCCGGGAAAAGCCGCGAATACTGACGCTGATCTGCGGTGTCTGCGGATCGTCTCCCTTCGATTTCAGCACGAATTTCTCGGGAAAATCGGCGATCCACTCGGCCTCGCCCGCGAGCAACCCGCGGCGGACGATGGCTGCGCACACAATGCCCTTGCCATTGGCGTTGTCCGGCACCAGCACGTCATAGGCATCGGCCAGGCCGGCGGCCTCGACTGCCGCGAGCAGCGCGTCGCCATGCCACAGCTCCTGGAATCCGACCACGTCGGCGTCGATCAGCTTCAGCTGGCTCGCCGTCCAGGCGATCTTGCGCTCGTATTCCTGCTCGCTCCAGCCGTTGCGGTCGGTATAGAGAGGCAGGCCCGGCACATTCAGGTTGTACAGGTTGAACGTCGCGATACTTAGTGTCTTCAGGTTCATGGCGGACTCTCCGTTGGCGCATGCGCGAATCGCCCCCGGAGTTCAGCAAGCCTGGCACCCGGTGTCTATCTCGTTTCGATGACAATCGCCGGGCCACGCGAGGATACCCGCGGGTCGACATCTCACAGCCCGATCGTGCCGAGTGGGTATTCGGACAGTGGCCTGCCTTCACCATTAATTTTCTGTCGCCCATGACGTTTCATTTGCTATACATACTTTTTCCGACTGCTCTGGCGGCCTGTCTAATACTTCCTCGCTAAGCCGTTCAGCTCGCGCCGGCATTCCACTCCAGTGGCGATTGACGGCATTTTCGGGGCGCTGGAAAACAGTGTCCGCAGTGGCTGCCGGAGCCTCCGGAAGCCACTTTCCATGGCCGGAAATGCCTTGTCCTGCAAGGCTTCACGGGAATTGCGCAGCCCCGCGGCGACTGTACCCCGTAAATAGTGCCGAGCGCTCCGGCATTATCCCGCGCGGGCATTTTCATCCGCGCTGAGGGACGCCATTTCGCATAACCGAAGCTCGTCCATAGAGCCGATTTTCCATTCCGATTCCGCCAGCTAGATTGACCTCATCGTTGGCGCTTGCCAAGGCTGACGAATTCTATGTGCTCAAAAGCCAGGGAAAGGGGTCCATCCATGAAACGCATCCATTTGAAACTTGTGGCTTTGCCGCTCGCCTGTCTGGTCATCACGGCCGCCGGTTGCGGGGGAGGCGGGGGGGGCGAATCGACGCCTGCCAGCGCCGCCGCCACAGCCCCAGGCACGGGAACGTCAGCGCCAGCGTCACCCACGACGCCAACAACGCCCGCAACGCAGACCGCCGCCAGCAGCAGCGCCATGCTGTCGGGTACCACTGATCCCGGGCCCGAGATCGGCAAGGACGGGGACTTCTACCTGAATACCGTGACCTGGATGCTGTTCGGGCCCAAGGCAAACGGCACGTGGCCGGCAGGGGTTTCGGTGGCGGGTACCGGCAATACCGGAGCGGCCGGGAACACCATCCTGTCCGGCTCGGTCGATCCGACCGACAGCGTCGGCAACAATGGCGACTACTACATCAATACCTCCACCTCGACCCTGTTCGGGCCCAAGGCAAACGGCACGTGGCCGCCGGGCGTCCAGATGGGTGGCGGCACCGGGTCGGGCACCGGTGGCGGCGTCGTCCTGACGGGCGCGGGGGCACCAGCCAACAGCGTTGGCAACAATGGCGACTACTACCTCGACACCGATACCTGGACGCTGTACGGGCCCAAGGCCAATGACGTGTGGCCGGCAGGGGTCTCGCTGGTCACCCAGCCGGGCGGCAGCGGCGGCACCGGCGGCACCGGTGGCGGCACTGCAGGCAATGGCGGTCACATCCTGTACGGCAGCGGTGCGCCGACCGACGACATCGGCGTCGATGGCGACTTCTATTTCGACACCACGACCTCGACGCTGTACGGTCCCAAGGCGGGCGGCAAGTGGCCAACTTCGGGCGTGAGCATGGGGACAGGCACCGTCTACAACGGCAACTTCAACGTGCCAGCCACGCTCAGCCGCGGCAACTATGCCATGACCGGCGCCGGCGGGGCGGTTCCCTTGCCTTCGGACTTCGGCGTCGTGATCCCCTACGATTGCAGCCGTGTCACGCTCACTGCCACCACACTCGGCAAGGTGCAGGGAACGCTGGACATTTCGGTCCACACGGTGACAGGGGCCGGCGCTTCAGCGACCATCACGCCGGTCAGGGACCTGAGCTGCAAGATCAGCAATGGCCAGCAGAGCTGCAGCCAGGAGGTGCCGTCCGGAACCGTCAACCGCAACGACAAGCTGCAGGTACAGGTCGACACCAACCAGGCCACCGATTGGGGAGGCCTCACCGTCAAGCTTGCCTGCGTCATCTAAGCCGGTTGGACGGGGGCGCGCGTCTGTGCCGGGGAGGGCAGACCGGCGCCTGAGCGGAGGCAGGGCAAATTGCCCTGCCTCCTTTTCATTTCCCCAAGGCGCCTGGCATGGTGAACGACTGCGTGCAGCGCGTTCGGCTTGACCTATTGCATACCGGGACAGTGCGGAGCGCCGATGACCCCGGCCGGGTTGACCGAGGATGTCGGCCACCGCTACGAGATGCGGTTTCCGCTCAACGTGACCTGTCGGTGGGGACCTGGCAGAGCAGTTCGGGCAACACGTCGGCATCGCCGACGTCCTGATGCGTCATCGGAGCCGCGCCTGTCTGGCCGGACAATGACTAGCCACCAGCGCGGACCACATCCTCAGCCGGCAGCCTGCCCCGCAGGCATAGTGCCCTGAGCGTCGAGGCAAGCAGCCGCTCCCAACGGCGCCGCCATGATGGCCGCATCGCGTCGCCGGGCCACGGGCACGGCTGTGCCGGCTCCGTATCGGCTGACACGGCCGCTTGCAGCGTTGGCTGCGCGAAGACGGCGTGCCCGCTGTACTGGGTCAGCAGTTCCTCGCGGCTGACTTCCTGCACCCCACCGCCCCAGCCTGGCAGGGCGACGAGAAACCGTCCGTGCTCGCAGCGCTGCAGCAGTACGCACGGCCTGTTCTTGTCCAGCAACAGCATGGCCGGTATCGAGGTATCCGGGATATCGTCGAGGTCGTGCTCCGCCAGCCGGGTCGACAAGCCGGCGCGCGCCGCCGCAGTGCAGAGCAGCGGCAACGTCAGGGCCTGCCCGTCCAGCGGCAGCCCTTCCAGCAGGACCGCTGAAGGCACCGTCCGTTGCAGGGCCCGGTTCAGCAACAGCAGGCAGCCCAGCAACGGATCGTCCGCAGCCGTGAGCCGGCTCATTGCGGCAGGAGGCTCCCGGCGGCCAGCAATGAAATGCAGGTCGGAAGTGCCGGGATGCACCGTGGGCCTTATCCTGGGTTGCTGTGTGCGCCGCGATGGCGCTGATTCAGCTTCGATGTCTTTTGCTGGCGCCTCGCATCGTGCAAGGTCAGCCGACGCGTGTTGCCCGCGCGGATTCCGTTCACCCATGATTCCCCCCCGGTTTCAGTGGTGTGAGCTCTACTGCGAGGGTAGTGCACCAGGTTGCGCGAGCCCATCGTGCAAACAGGTTAGTGCAGCCGCAGCGAGACTGATTCAGGATTGAAACGCCCGGGGCATGCCTGGTCCCTGGTGTGGACCGGCCGGCCCCCTCAACGCCGCTGCGCCAGCCAGATTCCCGCCGCGATCGCGGCCAGCCCCACCGCGTGGTACCAGCGGGGCCAGTCGCCCAGCAGCAGCGTGGACAGCAGCGCCGCGAATACCGGCGTCAGGGTGATAAAGAACACCGGCAACTGAGCGCCCGCGCGGGCGATGGCGCGGTCCCAGGCAAAGTAGGCGAGCAGCGAGGGAATGGTTGCTACATAGAGCAGGATGGCCGCGACCTTGCCGCTCCATTGCAGCGGCTGGTCCAGCGTCATCAGCTCCCATGCCGTCACGGGAGCGCTTGCCAGTACGCCGGTGACGATCTGCGCGAACAGCAGCACGGGCAGGGGCACGGCGGGCCGCTGTTTGCGCAGCAGCCAGGTATAGCCGCTCCAGGCGATGGTGGCGGCCAGCATGAACAGGTCGCCGGCAACCAGGTCCAGCTGGGCGAGCCGGCCCAGTTCGCCGCGTACCAGGACGAAGGTCACGCCGACCATGCACAGCAGTGCCCCGGTGACATGCCATGGCTTCACCCGTTCGCGAAAACAGATCGCGCCGATCACGATCAGAAACAGCGGCGTGGATGCGCCGATCAGCGTCACGTTGATCGGGGTCGAGGTGGTCAGCGCCAGGTACTGCAGGGCGTTATAGCTGGCGATCGAAAGCACGCCCAGGGCGGTGATCACGCCGGCGTGCCGGCGCAGTGCCGCGCGGTGCTCGATCACGCCGCGCCAGGCAAAGGGTGCCAGCAGCAGCCCTGCCAGCACCCAGCGCACAGAGTTCAAGGTGATGGGTGGCACCGTGCCGGCGGCCAGGCGGCCGACGATGGCATTGCCGGCCCAGCTCAGTGGCGGGAAGGTAAGCAGGAACAGCGTTGTCCAGTCGATGCGTCCAGTGGTGTTGCTGCTTGCGGGCATGGGGAGGGAAGTGCTTGCAAATAGCGCATTATCCGCCATATGCGGCGCCGGGGCGCCAGGCGCCAAGGGTCAGGCAGCCGGGCAGGGGCCAGCAAGCAAGGAAGCGCAAGAGGAAATCGGGCGGCGAATCAGCCCGCCCGTCGCAGGGGAATCGTCATGGCCTTGCGCAGGCCATGACCGCAGTCACATGTCAGGCGTCCCGAGCGCCCGGCTGATGCGCAAGGCGGCCAGCGTGCCGATCACGCCAGACAGCAGGTAGAGGCTGACCGCTGCGAGGCCGAACAGCGAAGACAGGCCCAGCGCCACCAGCGGCGCAAAGGCGGCGCCGAACAGCCAGCCGAAGTCCGTGGTCAGCGCGGCTCCGGTGTAGCGGAAGCGGCGTTCGAAGTTCGACGTCACCACGCCCGCAGCCTGTCCGTACGACAGGCCCAGCAAGCCGAAGCCGACCAGGATGAAGATGTCCTGGCCGGTCGCGCCGCCACCGAGCAGCCACGGCGTTGCCAGGCTGAAGATGCCGATCAGCACGGCCATTGCCGACAGCGTGGTGCGCCGGCCGACGCGGTCCGCGATCCAGCCGGAAAGCAGCGTGCCGATGAACGCGATGAAGCCGCCCACGATCTGCACGGCCAGCACGTCGGAGATGCTCTGCGAGCGGTGCAGGATCACCCAGGACAGCGGGAACACCGTGACAAGGTGGAACAGCGCATAGCTGGCCAGCGCAGCAAAGGCCCCCAGGAAGATGTTGAAGCCTTGCGCGTTCACCATCTGCAAGGTGCTGATCGGCTCCAGCTCGTCTTCTTCGAGCAGTTGCGTGTACTCATGGGTCACCACCAGGCGCAGCCGTGCAAACAGTGCCACGACGTTGATGGCGAAGGCCACGTAGAACGGATAGCGCCAGCCCCACTCGATGAATTCAGGCGGGGTCAGGCTGGCATGCAGGAACAGGTACAGCGAACTGGCGACGATAAACCCGGTGGGTGCGCCGAGCTGGCCCACCATCGCATACCAGCCGCGCTTGTCCTCCGGCGTGTTGAGCGCCAGCAGCGACGGCAGCCCGTCCCACGACCCGCCGAACGCAATGCCCTGAAGGAAGCGGAACAGCGCCAGCAGGTAGATCGACGCGGCCCCGATCGAGGCGTACGACGGCAGGAACGCAATCCCCACCGTGGCCGTGCCGAGCAGGAACAGCGACGCCGTCAGCTTGATGCCGCGGCCCCAGCGCCGCTGGATGCGCATGAACAGCGCGGTGCCGAACGGGCGTCCGATAAACGCAAACGAGAAGATCGTGAAACTGAAGAGCAACCCCGCCAGCTCGCTCGCAAACGGGAAGTAGACCGCCGGGAAGACAAGCACGGAGGCGATGCCGTACACGAAGAAGTCAAAGTACTCCGAGGCCCGTCCGATCACCACCCCGGTGGCGATCTCGGCGGGTGCCACCTGGTGGTGGCCGGGCGCCGGAGGTGCAGTCGGCGATGCGCGATGCTGGTGGGTGAGGCTGGCCATCGTCAAGTCTCCTTCTGGCAGGAGTGCGTCGATACTGCACATGGAGCCGACCCCATTCCGATGAAATTGGCTCTTAAGTCTCGCACTGACAAGAATAGCGCCTAAACTGCCATAGAAAAACGAAAGGTGAGTTCGCCGGCAGTTTGCCGATATTCCTCAGACGCCACTTCCGAGACTATGGGCCGCTTCGACTCTGTAGTGCCGCCAAGACGTGTGCAGGGAAGACTACTGCTGCGATGTGCCGCCGCAGTCATGCTGGCGTGCCTGGCCGGTTGTAACGCAGTGCTGCTTGCGCCATCCGGCGACATGGCCCTGCGCCAGCGCGACCTGATCATCATTGCCACCTGCCTGATGTTGCTGATCATCGTTCCGGTGATCATCCTCACGCTGCTGTTTGCGTGGCGCTATCGGGAAAGTGCGACCGATGCGCCCTACAACCCCGACTGGGACCATTCCACTGTGCTCGAGCTGGCGATCTGGGCCGCGCCGCTGCTGATCATCATCGCGCTGGGCGCCGTGACCTGGGTCAGCACCCACCAGCTCGATCCGTACCGGCCGCTGACGCGGATCGACGCAGGCCGGCCGGTCCCGGCAGACGTGAAGCCGCTGACGGTGGAGGTGGTGGCGATGGACTGGAAGTGGCTGTTCCTGTATCCCGAGCAGGGCATCGCCACCGTCAACGAGCTGGCGGCGCCGGTCGACCGGCCCATCGCTTTCCGCATCACCGCCACCTCGGTGATGAACGCATTCTTCGTCCCGTCGCTGGCGGGCATGGTCTACGCCATGCCCGGCATGGAAACCAAGCTGCATGCCGTGATCAACAAGTCCGGCGTGTATGAAGGCTTCTCGGCCAACTACAGCGGCGCGGGCTTCTCCCACATGCGTTTCAAGTTCCATGGGCTGTCCAACCAGGACTTCGAGAGCTGGATCCAGCAGGTCAAGTCGTCGGGCCAGGGCCTGTCCACGGATACGTACCTCAAGCTCGCGCAGCCCAGCGAGCGCGACGCGGTGCAACGCTATGCCAGCGTGGCGCCAGGCCTCTACGACCTGATCCTGAACCGTTGCGTGGGCGGCGGGCGGTGCATGGCAGACACCATGGCGCTTGACCGCAGCCGCGGCAAATTCGACCCGTTCGCCGGCATCTGCACGGCGCGCAACACCGCGGCCACAGCGCCCGTGTTCGCGTCGGAGTCCGCGCGCAATGACGGCCGGGTGCTGCTGCAGTAGGGTGCGGATCCGGATCTTCCCTTGCGGTACTGGCCAGCCCCATCGGCCATGGTTGGTTAATTCAGGCCCCAGGTGACAAACATGCCCGAGCGCTCGGAACTCGCCAATTTGATCTTCGGCCGGCTTTCGTGGGAGGCCCTCCCGCTGCACGATCCCATCCTGCTCGGCACCTTCATCGTGGTGGTGATCGGTGGGGGCGCAATCGTCGCGGCGCTCACCTACTATCGCCTCTGGGGCTACCTGTGGCGGGAATGGTTCACCAGCATCGACCACAAGAAGATCGGCATCATGTATGTGATCCTGGGCATCGTGATGCTGCTGCGGGGTTTTGCCGACGCGATCATGATGCGCATCCAGCAGGCCATCGCGTTCGGCGACAACCTTGGCTACCTGCCGCCGCACCACTACGACCAGATCTTTACCGCGCACGGCGTGATCATGATCTTCTTCGTCGCCATGCCGCTGGTCACGGGGTTGATGAACTTCGTCATGCCGCTGCAGATCGGCGCGCGCGACGTGGCCTTCCCGTTCCTGAACAACTTCAGCTTCTGGATGACCACGGGCGGTGCCATCCTGGTCATGATGTCGCTGTTCGTGGGCGAGTTCGCGCGCACCGGCTGGCTGGCCTATCCGCCCTTGTCCGGCATCATCCACAGCCCTGACGTCGGCGTCGACTATTACATATGGGCGCTGCAGGTGGCCGGGGTAGGGACCTTGCTATCCGGCATCAACCTGCTGGTGACCATCGTCAAGATGCGGGCGCCCGGCATGACGCTGATGCGCATGCCGATCTTCACCTGGACCGCGCTGTGCACCAACGTGCTGATCATTGCCGCGTTCCCGGTGCTGACCGCGGCGCTGGCGCTGCTTGCGCTCGACCGCTACGTCGGCACCAACTTCTTCACCACCGAGCTGGGCGGCAGCGCCATGATGTACGTGAACCTGATCTGGATATGGGGCCATCCGGAGGTGTACATCCTTGTGCTTCCGGTGTTCGGGGTGTTCTCGGAAGTGGTCGCCACGTTCTGCCGCAAGCGCCTGTTCGGGTACGCGTCGATGGTCTACGCCACGGTAGTGATCACCGTGCTGTCGTACCTGGTCTGGTTGCACCATTTCTTCACGATGGGATCGGGCGCCAGCGTCAATTCGTTCTTCGGCATCACCACCATGATCATATCGATCCCGACCGGTGCCAAGATCTTCAACTGGCTGTTCACGATGTACCACGGCAAGATCCGCTTCGAGCCCCCCATGCTCTGGACCATCGGCTTCATGGTCACGTTCGTGATCGGCGGCATGACCGGCGTGCTGCTGGCGGTGCCGCCGGCTGACTTCTCCTTGCACAACAGCCTATTCCTGATCGCGCATTTCCACAACGTGATCATCGGCGGCGTGCTGTTCGGCCTGATGGCAGGCATTACTTACTGGTTCCCGAAGGCATTCGGCTATCGCCTGGTCTCGTCCTGGGGCAAGGCATCGTTCTGGTTCTGGCTGGTCGGCTTCTACTTTGCGTTCATGCCGCTGTACTGGCTGGGGCTGCATGGCGTGACCCGGCGCATGAGCCATTTCGAGGACGCGACGCACCAGGTCTGGTTCCAGCTGGCTGCGTTCGGCGCCTTGCTGATCGCCATCGGCATTGCCTGCTTCCTGGTCCAGCTGGTGGTCAGCTTCATCCACCGCGAGGAGCTTCGGGACCTGACTGGCGATCCGTGGAACGGCCGCACGCTCGAATGGTCGACTTCATCCCCGCCGCCGCAGTACAACTTTGCCTTTACGCCGGTAGTGCACGACACCGACGCCTGGTGGCACATGAAGCAGAATGGCTACGCGCGGCCGCAGCAGGGCTTTATTCCGATCCATATGCCGAAGAACACCGCGGCCGGCATCGTGCTCGCGGGGTTCTCCACGCTCTGCGGTTTCGCGTTGATCTGGCACATCTGGTGGCTGGCGGCAGCATCGTTCGCGGCGACGATCATCGGCGCGATCATCCATACGTTCAACTACCAGCGCGACTATTACCTCCCGGCCGACCTGGTGGTCCAGACCGAAGCGGCGCGCACACAACGGATGGCTGGCCATGGCTGACACGACCTTTCCCAACCATGTGAGCGGCACCGGCACCGCGGACGCGGCCCCGCCGGGAGGCTACCAGTTCTACCTGCCCGAAGACCATCACCCGCAGAACGGGACGCTGCTGGGGTTCTGGCTTTACCTGATGAGCGACTGCCTGATATTCGCTTGCCTGTTCGCCGCGTATGGCGTGCTGGGCCGGGAGTATGCGGGGGGACCGAGCGGGGCAGAGCTGTTCGAGCTGCCGCTGGTGGCACTGAACACCTCGTTCCTGCTGTTGTCTTCGATTACCTACGGCTTTGCCATGCTGCAGATGCAGCAGAACCGCATCGCCGGAACCCAGATCTGGCTGGCCATCACGGGGGTCTTCGGCGCGGGGTTCCTGGCGGTCGAGCTTTATGAGTTCGCGCACCTGATCAATGAGGGCGCAGGGCCGCAGCGCAGCGCGTTCCTGACCTCGTTCTTCGCACTGGTCGGAACCCACGGGCTGCATGTCACGTGCGGCATCATCTGGCTGGTCGTGCTGATGACCCAGGTGGCGCAGCACGGGCTGATCACGGCCAACAAGCGCAGGCTGATGTGCCTGTCGATGTTCTGGCACTTTCTTGACGTCGTCTGGATCGGCGTCTTTACCTTCGTCTACCTGATGGGAGCGTTGCCATGAGCGCGCACGACGAAACGCTGGACAGCCACGGACACAGCCACGGGCATGACGAGGACGTGGGGCCGCATGCCACGCTGGGCGGCTACCTGACGGGCTTCGTGCTGTCTGTCTTCCTGACCGCGATCCCGTTCTGGCTGGTGATGGGAAAGGTGTTCGACAAGTCGTCCACCACCGCCATCGTTATCCTGCTGATCGGGGCCGTGCAGATCGTGGTGCACATGATCTACTTCCTGCACATGAACGCGCGGTCGGAGGGCGGCTGGAACATGCTGTCGCTGATGTTCACGCTGGTGCTGGTGGTGATCACGCTGACGGGTTCGCTCTGGGTGATGTTCCACCTGAACAGCAACATGATGCCGACCATGCAGCATGAGCGCACCACCGACGCCGGCACTGCGATCGTGCCGCCCAGGACCAAGTAGGAACAGGTCCACGCAGGCGGGAATCGGATCCCGCCTCATTCCCGTTCACGGAGCCTGGCATGCGCGCAACGCGCCTTGTCGCGACCCTGTGCCTGGCGCTGCTTTCCGTGCCGGCTTGCGCGCAGCGGCTGGCCGTGGAGGTCGAGAACTTCAGCACGCCAGGCCCATGCGCGGAAGAAGACAATGTCTCGTTCGCGCTGTCCGCCGCCGCGGTTGGCAGGTTCCGCATCCAGGCATTGCATCCGCCCTACGTCAACGCCATCCGCATTGACAGCTCCGCGCCGGATTTCTCCGGGTGCAACTTCGGCAAGACGCCTCACCCGACTGATCCCCGCCATGTCTTCGTGCCGCGCACGGTCACCCTTTACGACGGCAGGGACATTGCCATTGTCGGGATCACGTTCGCAAGCTTCTGGCGGCCACATCGGGTGCCGGTCACGGTAGCGGGCAGGGCCGATGCCGGTTTTCACCTGATCCAGGTGTTCCGGAAATCCGGGCGGACCCGTACCGAGGTCCTGGTGCTCTATCCCGCCGATGGCTACTGGCGGGCGAAACCGTTGCCGGCCCGCCACCTGGGTGTCAATGCCTATGGCTCTTCGTTCCTGCTGGGGCCGATAGAGCAGGAAGGGCGCCCGGTGGTCAACATCGCTCGGATAGAAATCGAGCCGCAGCCCTTGGCTTTCACGCTGCATTTCACTGGCGGAGGCCAGGCAACGGTCGCGATCACTGAAATCAGCGACATGCGTACTGCGCTCGATGTCCGGTTCCTGCCGGCCTATGACGCCAAGCGCGCGTTCGCGATGCTGCGCTCCATGTATGTTGCCGACGACAACGCAGACGCGAGCGAGGTCACCTGGACGACCGGGCCGGCTGGTGAGGCCATCAGGAAGCCGGTGATGGCAGTTACTTCAATGCAGGCAACCGCGGTGCGATTCGGCCGTACCGTCCGGTCGCGCCACAACACCAGCGCCCCCGATTTTTTGTTCGATGCCTTCGAGGCGCCCGCGACGGAGGGCACGGCGCCAACGGGCAAGAAGCCGGACTGAATCGATCCCCGGCAACCTCGCGACCCAGCCAAATATATTCATGTCGACAATAAAAATTTCGACTGCTATGATTTGCGCACGATAGCCTGAGCCGGTAGCAATCGCTGGCCGCCCAATGGTGGGGCTGGCAGCACTTTTCAGGCTGGGGAATAGTCGAGAGAACTGGGGACGACGATGTCATCACTGAAGAAGCTGCTCGCCATCACATTGTGCGCAGAGGCAATCATTGCCCTGTGCGCGCCAGGGCCGCTGCAGGCACAGGAAGCCTGGCCCGCACGCCCGATTCAAATGATCGTTCCGTCGTCTCCCGGCTCGGGAACCGACGCGCTGGCGCGGGCCATGGCGCAGCGCCTTTCCGAATCGCTGAAGCAGGCCGTGGTCGTGGAGAACCGGCCGGGCGGCAGCGGGGTGATCGGAACCAATGCCGTTCTCAAGGCGGCGCCGGACGGCTACACGATTCTCTACACAACGGCATCCAACATGGTGGTTGCGCCTGCCGTCATGAAGTCCATATCCCAGGAGGCAAGAAAGGGCCTCATGCCGATCGCGCAGACAGCCGCGGGTGGGGTGTTGCTGCTGGTGAGCCCGGATCTGCCGGTGCACGACTTGCCAGGACTCATCGAGCTGGTGAAGGCGAATCCGGACAAGTACAGCTATGGCAGCTGGGCCACCGGCTCGTCCGCGCACTTGACCATGGAATGGCTGAAGAAGCAGACCGGCATGAAGACCGAGCACGTCGCATATCGGACAACAAGTCAACTGCTCACCGAGCTTTCTTCAGGGGTGCTGAAGATCGGCTGGACCGATCCCAGCGTCGCGGTTCCGTTCCTGCGTTCCGGGAAGGTGCGTGGCATTGCCATCGTCGGCAACGTGCGCTCGCCACAGCTTGCCGACGTCAAGACCATGAGTGAACAGGGCTACAAGTTCAACACGGTGGGATGGTTCGGCATGTTCGCCCCGGCCGGAACCAGTCCGGCGATCGTGAAGCGGCTGTCCGATGAGGCCAACAAGGTGCAGGCATTGCCGGAGATCGCGGCGCTGATGAAGAAACTGAACTTCGAGCCGCCGCCGGTAAAGACCTCCGCGCAGCTGGGCGAGATCGTCCGCAGCGATCTGCAAGTCTGGTCGAAGATCGCTAGCGACGCAGGGATCAGGGTCGACGAATAGGGGCTGGCGCCCCGTCATTGCGGCCTGCCCAGCGGCCCACTGCCCGCCATGATGGCAGCCGGCCGTCAACGATCCAGTGCGCCTGCACCAGCGAATCCTTGTCATAAGAAGGAAAGTTCAAGGCGTGCCAGGTAAAGCGGAACGTTGCCCCCTGCCAGATGATTCGATCGTCGCGAAACACACCCAGACATCAACCCATCCACTGCATCCCCAAACCGGTTTGTCCTTCGGCGAGCTCAACCGCCGATCCGCAGGTGAACGGTCATATTCGATAGAGAACAGGAGACGGCATGGCGAAAATCGTTAAGTTCTATGAAACCGGCGGACCCGACGTCCTTCGTCTTGAGGACGGCAGCGTTGGTGAGCCCGGAGCGGGGGAGGTCCGCGTCCGCCACGTGGCGGCAGGCCTGAACTTCGCCGATACCTACTTCCGCAGCGGCACGTACAAGGTGCCGCTGCCCAGCGGCATCGGCAACGAGGCCGCTGGCGTGATTGAGGCTGTCGGTGCCGGCGTCACCCATCTGGCGGTCGGCGACCGTGTGACCTACACCGGATTTACCAACACGCTGGGCGCCTACAGCACGGAGCGGCTGATCTCTGCCGGTCCGCTGATCAGGCTGCCGCAGGCAATCAGTTGCGAAGTCGCGGCGGCCATGACCATGCGCGGTTTGTCGGCGGCCTACCTGATGCGCCGGATCTACCCCTTCAAGGCGGGCGACTCCATCCTGCTGCATGCCGCGGCAGGTGGTGTTGGCCTGATCGTTGCGCAGTGGGCCAAATTGTTGGGGCTGACGGTGATCGGCACGGTTTCGACCGATGCCAAGGCCGAAGTGGCGCGCGCCCACGGCTGTGACCACACCATCAACTACAGCCATGAGGACGTGGCCAGGCGCGTGCGGGAACTGACCGACGGCGTGGGCGTGAACGTGGTCTTCGACAGCGTGGGCAAGGACACCTTCATGTCCTCGCTGGACTCCCTCAGGCGCCGCGGCCTGCTGGTGTGCGTGGGTTTCGCCTCCGGCCCGGTAACCGGGTTCGATCCGGCAATTCTGGCCCGCAAGGGCTCGGCGTTCCTGACACGCCCGGGCCTGGCCGACTATATCGCCGATCCTGCCGAGAAGGCGGAACTGGTCGGCGAGCTGTTCGGCCACGTGGCGGCTGGCCGCATCCGCATCGGGATCAATCAGCGCTATGCCCTGGAGGATGCCGTGCAGGCACACCGGGACCTGGAGTCGCGGAAGACCACCGGCTCGTCCATTTTCGTGATTTGACGGCACGAAGCAGCTGTCTCATCCATCGACCTTCTCAAGATTCACATCTCAACCCGGAGATCCACCAACATGAACTTCCTTGACGGCCACCTGTATCCCGAGAACCAGCAGCCTCTGATCATCACCGCCGCTCCCTATGCGCCGGGCTGGATCCCGTCAGACTTCCCGGAAGATATCCCGGTCACCATAGCGGACCAGATCCAGAAGGCGGTGGATTGCTATGAAGCCGGTGCGAGAGTGCTGCATCTGCACGTGCGCGAAGAGGACGGCAAGGGCAGCAAGCGCCTGTCCAAGTTCAATGAGCTGATCGCCGGCGTGCGCAAGGCCTGTCCTGAAATGGTCATCCAGGTGGGCGGCTCCATCAGCTTCGCGCCTGAAGAGGGCCAAGGCGCCAAATGGCTTAGCGATGACACGCGGCATATGCTGGCCGAACTCGATCCTAAGCCCGACCAGGTGACGGTGACCGTCAACACCTCGCAGATGAATGTGACGGAGCATGCCGGTGTGGATGATTTCAAAGGACTGTCGCGAGGGTTCGCGCACCTCTACGATACCTACAAGGACATGGTCGTGCCCTCGAATCCCAGCTGGTTCGAGGAGCACGTTCGGCGTCTGACAGCCGCCGGGATTCAGAGTGAGTTTCAGTGCTACAACATCAACAGCTTTGAAACGATTGAGCGGATGATTCGCCGCGGCGTCTACAAGGGCCCGCTGGTGATGAACTGGGTGGCTATCAGCGGCGGCATGGATCAGGCGAACATCTACAACCTGGCAAACATCCTGTGCGCTGTGCCGGACGGAGCCGTGGTAACGGTGGAGAGTTCGGTGTTGAATGTGCTTCCCATCAACATGATCGGCATGGCCTTGGGCCTGCATGTGCGGTGTGGCATCGAGGACGTGCTCTGGAACCAGACCCGCACGGGAAAGATGAGCACCGTCGAGCAGATCAAGCAACTGGTGCGTATCGCCGGCGAATTTGGTCGCCCCATCGCGACGGCGCAGCAGACCCGCGAGATCTTGCAGCTTGGGGTCTTCTACGACACGGTGGAAGAGACGCTTCAGAAGAATGGCTTCGCACCCAATCGTAACGGTGGCCACCAGGGCTTCCTGCGCAAGGCCGAATGCATGTAAAGAGCCCTTGGAGGAACTGACGGCCCGGCATCCCGGACCCAACATGTGATGGCGAAGGCGGGACCCGCGACGGTGTGGGTCCCGCTCTTTCGCCTTGCTGCCGTGGACCCCCCAGACCTCAATTGCCGTGTGGCCGATACCGCGAGCAGGGTTTTCCCTCTGTTTGCGCGAATCGACAACAACTTGGCGTGATCGGTCAAGCCGGTTGACGCGTGGCGATCCGAGAATTGAGAAAAGACGGCAATCAAGAGGTACAGACATGAGGAAGCGAACCAATAACCTATGGTGGCGCGGATACGCCCTGGCGATCGGAGTCGGTGTCGTCGGTGGGGTGCCCGTGGCTCACGCCCAGGAGGATTGGCCAAGCAAGCCGATCCGCCTGGTGGTGGCGGGGCCTGCCGGCGGCAGCGCCGACGCCCTGGCGCGGCTGCTGGCGGAAGGCCTGCAGAAGGCGTGGAGCAAGCCGGTGATCGTGGAAAACAAGCCTGGTGCCGCCGGCGCGCTGGCGATCAGCGATTTGCAGGCCACCGGCAAGGATGGCCATACCCTTCTGGTCATCCAGGGCGGTGTCGTCAGCGAAGCGCCGTTGGCCTACAAGGTCTATTACAAGCCCTTTGCCGACCTGAAGCCCCTGGCCCAGGTCAGCCGCACGGGGTTGGTGCTGGTTGCCAACAAGGATGTGCCGGTCTCTAACCTCAAGCAGTTGGTGGACTACGGCAAATCGCAGAAGGACGGCCTGGTTTTCGCTTCCTACGCTGCGGGATTGAGGGGCCACACCTCGGGCATACTGCTCGGGCAACTCACCCACGTGCCAATGCGGCATGTTGGCTACAAGGGCTCTCCTCCGGCATTGAACGACCTGATGGGCGGCCATGTGCCGCTGATGTTCGATGGGGTGACTACCTCAATGCCGCTGATCAAGGCGGGGAAGATCAGAGCGATTGCCGTGGCCTATCCGACCCGGATTGCCGGATTGGCGGATGTGCCGACGTTCAAGGAGCTCGGTTACCCGCAGCTGGCGCAAGCGGGCTGGTTCGCCGTGTGGTCGCGCCCGGATGTCGCTCCGGCGGTCCAGCAAAAAATCCGCGAGGCGACGCTGGCGTATTTCAAGCAGCCCGCAGTGCAGAACCGCGTCAAGGATATGGGCATGGAGCAGGGGAATGCCGCCACCTCGGAAGAGATGATGGCGGACCTGAAGCAGGCATACCAGCAACAGGCCGCGCTGCTGAAGTCCATCAACTACCAGCCGGAATAATACGGCAGTCACCCGGCCGCGCAACTGGGCTGGGTGGTGACTACCGTTGCGGCATGCCCGACCGGTCGTGTCGATCTTTCAGTAAGGCGCGTCACCGATAATTGCGGTGCGCTCCATCTTCCGGTGGCACGGGGGGTAATCCATCACTGCGTAGTGCTGGGTCGAACGGTTGTCCCAGAACGCAACACTGTTTTTCTTCCAGCGAAAACGCACCTGGTACTCGGGGATGGTGGCCTGGCTGACCAGGTAGCTAAGCAGATTTGCGGCACCCGGCGCCTTGTCGATGCCGAAGCGCACATTGGCCGGCACGTTGTAGTTGGTGAAGTGCGTGGTAAAGCTTCCATTGACGAACAGCACTTTCTCTCCGGTTTCGGGATGGGTGCGCACCACCGGGTGCTCGGCGTCCGGGTACTGGGCCTTCAGCGCAAGACGCTTTTCGATCGGCATGGCGGCACCGAAGCTCGCCTCGATGCCGTGGCGCGCGCGCAATGTGGCGATCTTCGTCTTGATATCCTCGGGCAACTGGTTGTAGGCCTCGACCATGTTGACCCACATGGTGTCGCCGCCCACGGGTGGGCACTCGATACAGCGCAGCACGCAGCCTAGCGGTGGCTTCTCGCGCCAGGTGGCATCGGTATGCCAGGAATTCTCGTTGCGGTCGGGAGGACTGTCCGGGGTTTTGTAGATCTGGACCAGCCCCGGGTAATCGGGATGGCTGCCCACCACCGGATGGTCCTCCAGCTCGCCGAAGCGGCGCGCAAAAGCTACGTGCTGCGCGCGCGTGATGTCCTGGTCGCGGAAGAACAGCACGCGATGTCTGAGGAGCAGGGCGCGGATTTCAGCCATCAGCTGCTCGTCTTCGGCAGCCGCGCCGAGGTTGACGTTGCTGAGCTCAGCACCGATCGTGCAGGTGACTGGCTCGACCTGGATCGAATTGCCCAGAGAGGTTGCGCGGACCACTGCGGGTGCCGCTTTGAGGCGTTGGATCATGAAGGTTGTCTCCGATTTTTCGAACAGGCCGATCGATTCCTGCGAGTCTGGATCCAGCGGGTTTCTCCCGCTTGACACTACATGACCGGGATTTATCATTCCATGTCAATGTTCCACTCTGCTCGCTAATGTCGTCACTTGTCCGCGCTGCGGCCCTCACCAACTACAGCGAGGTCGCCCGAGCCGCCGGACTGGACCCGGTGCGGATGCTCCTTGACGCGGGTTTGAGTCCGGGCGTGCTGCGCGAGCCGGACCTCATGATTCCGGTTGAGCGTGTCGGACGACTGCTGCAGGCGTCGGCAACCATGTCAGGCAACGAGAGTTTCGGACTGTGCATGGCCGAGTCGCGCCTGTTGTCCAATCTTGGGGCCGTAGGATTGCTGATCCGCGACCAGGCGACGCTGCGCGACTCGCTTCGCATGCTGATGCGCTATCAGGCGTTGCTCAACGGTGCGCTGTCGCTGGCGGTAGAGGAGTGCGGCGAACTGGTCATTATTCGCGAGGCGGTCATCGCTGGCAGCGCACATCAGCCCACGCGCCAAAGGGTTGAACTGGCGCTGGGGGTAATGGTGCGGCTGATACGCCAGCTTCTCAAGCCCGACTGGGAGCCGCGGCGCGTATGCTTCGAGCACCCGGCGCCGCGCGACCTTGGTACGCACCAACGGTTTTTTGGCCCTTGCGTCGAGTTCGACTATGACTTCAACTGCATCATCTGCGCGAAGGCCGATCTCGATGCACGCAACCCGTCTGCCGATCCGGCCATGGCGCGCTACGCGCAGCAGCTGATCGACGCGTCTGTCATGTCGCAGCACGCGACCATGCTAGAAGACGTGCGGCGCATTGTCCTGCTGCTGTTGCCCAGCGGACGTTGCAGCATCGAGCAAGTGGCGGACCATCTGGGCGTGGTGTGCCGTACGGTCCAGCGCCGGCTGGCGGAAGAGGGACAAAGCTTCTCGTCGATCGTCAACGACATCCGCACGGAGCTTGCCGCGCGTCATGTCATCGAGAGCGATCGTTCGTTGACCGAGGTGGCGACCCTGCTCGGGTTTTCCGCGCCGAGCGGATTCTCGCGCTGGTATCACGCGCAATTTGGTTGCAGCCCCAAGGAGAGCCGGTCCACGCGCGGCACAGTGCGCCGAAAGACCACTGCTTAGCCTGCACCGACCGTGATGCCACCCTCGGCCATCCGCCCGATACGCCACGTAAGGTAAGATCTTGGGCGCTGCGAGCGGTGCAGCGCCGATCGAGGGCAACACCCGACCGGTTCCCCAATAATCGGAAGGACTTACCCCTCATGGGCAGACTCAAGACTACCAACACGCCAGAACTGCAGTCGCTGCTTGCGCCGCAAACACCGCAGAATCCGGTCACGCTGGCGGTCGAGCAGGCGCTTATGCATGGACGCGACTGGTCGGCATCCGTCGCCGACCAGATTGCGGTGCGGCTGGCGGGACTGATTACGATCGACGTGATCCACGCAGGCCAACGCCTGCTTGAGAAAGACATCAGCGAGGTCCTGGAGGTCAGCCGCGCTCCTGTGCGCGAGGCCTTGCGCATCCTGGAGCGGGAGCGGCTGGTCGAGTTCCGCGCGCGGCGCGGCGCCATTGTCACCGAGCCCAATGCCCAGGACCTGCGGGATATCTACGTGGTGCGGGACGCACTGTTTGCGATTCTGCTCAGGCAGTTGATGGAAGAACGCGCGGACGCGCTTGATGCGTTATTCGAGCAATTCATGCCGCGGCTCGGCAAGGCTGTCGAGGAATCGGTGGACGCCTATATCAGCGTGACCTTCCTGGCGAACATGGCCATGGCAGACCTGTCGAGCAACCGGCTGGTCGGGGAGCTGCTGAATTCCATCTCGCTGCGGGTCCTGCGCTATGTGCGGCTGGGGCTCGCATCCCGTCCCGGGTCGCTGGAGAATTCCTTCAAGACCTGGCGTGCCCTGCAGCGCGCCGTGACCAGGCGGGACATCGATGCGGTCCTGGAGACCGCGCACAAGCGCATCGGAAACTCCCGCGAAGCCGCCATCCGTGCCCTGGCATCCGGCGTCCGGAAAGGCAAGGCCGGCCCTGCCGGCAACGACGCTGTGCCAGCCGGCGCTTTCTGAGTCCGCGCGGGCGGGACTGCCCGCTTAGGCTCTCCGGTCAGGGGACCCGCGCCCGGCTGGCGAATGCATTCCACTCCCGGAAGACCGTGTCCAGGCACGATGCCGAATCGCAGCGGTCCCGCTTCTTGCGGAATGCTGCAATGTCGGCGTCGGTGATTGCCCGCGCCTTGAGCAGGCGCTGCTGGTCGGCATAGATGCGCTGGTAGCCCATGGAAAACAGCGCGGATTCGCAGATCAGGCGCTGCGCCTGCGTAGCGTTGGCGGCGGTGGCGGACGGATCGCAGTCGATGTCGGTGGCATGCGCGGTGCTCAGGAACATGAGGCTTGCGGATGCCAGGGTGTGGAGGGCGATGCGGACAATGCGGGTCATGACGGGTTGGGGGCAGGGCTGACGCTCGACGCAAAGGCGCCGTGTCAGGCGAATAGTAGCGCGCCCCGATAGCGGGCCGACAGGTCCACTGCATGCCGGCCCGCTTCGCCGCGCTTAGCGGAACACGCTGACCGCCTCCACCAGCCGTGTTGCCTGCTGCTTCAGGCTTTCGGCCGCAGCTGCGCTTTGCTCGACCAGCGCGGCGTTCTGCTGGGTGATGTTGTCAAGGTCGCTGACCGCGCCCCCTACCTGGGATATTCCGCTGCTTTGCTCGGTGGTGGCGGCGCTGATCTCGGCGATCAGGTCGGATACGCGTTTGACCTGCGAGACGATGTCGTCCATGGCCTTGCCGGCTTCGTCGACCAGCTTGGCGCCGGACGCGACGTTGTGGACGCTGACATCGATCAGTCCCTTGATTTCCTTGGCGGCATTGGCGCTGCGCTGCGCCAGGCTGCGCACCTCGCCGGCCACCACGGCAAAGCCGCGGCCCTGTTCGCCGGCGCGGGCGGCTTCCACCGCCGCATTGAGCGCCAGGATATTGGTCTGGAAGGCAATGCCATCGATCACGCCGATGATATCGGCGATGCGCCTGGAGCTCTCGGTGATCTCGTTCATGGTGTTGACGACCTCCGACACCGCCTGCCCGCCGCGCTCCGCGGCGACGCTGGCGGAGCCGGACAGCTTGTTGGCTTGCGCCGCGGTCTCCGCGTTGCTCTGCACCGTGGAGGTCATCTGCGCCATCGACGCGGAGGTTTCCTGCACGCTGGACGCCGCCTGTTCGGTGCGCGCGCTCAGGTCGATATTGCCGCGCGCGATTTCATTGCTGGCGGTCTGGACATTGACGACCTGGCCGCTGACGTCGTCGATCAGCCAGCGGAACATCAGGCCGAGCTGGCTGATCGTGCGCAGCGTCATGCCGATCTCGTCGACCCGGTTCATGTGCACGGCCTTCTGGCTTTCGCCGGACGCCACGCGCAGCGCCTGCTGCAGGACCTGTTCCAGCGGGGTGGTGATCTGCCGTTGCAGCCACCAGGATGCCAGCAACGTGGCAAGCGCCATGACCCCTGCAAAGCCTGGTAGTGCCATGCCGGAAAGGCCCATGCCCCAGGCGCCGATGATACTGACGGGGAGCAGGGCGGCCAGCGCCAGCCGCACGCGCCAGCGTACCGGCATGGTCTGGAACAGCGAGGTAAAGGCCATCAGGCCCGTGCGCACGATCAGTCCCTTGTGGAATTTCCGGCTGCCGGCCTGGCCCTCGCGGAAATCGCGATACAGCTTTTCCGCTGCCGCTATCTCCTCGCGTGTTGCCTTGGTGCGCACCGACATGTAGCCGGCGGGCCGGCCGTTGCGCACCACGGGCGTGGCATTGGCGCGGACCCAGTAATGGTCGCCGTTCTTGCGGCGGTTCTTGACCAGCGCGGTCCATGGCTCTCCGCCCTTGAGGGTGGCCCACATGTCGGCAAAGGCTTCGGCGGGCATGTCGGGATGGCGCACCAGGTTGTGCGGCTGCCCCTGGATTTCTTCCCGCGTGAATCCGCTGACCTCGACAAACGCGGCGTTGGCGTAGGTGATGTAGCTCTGCGTGTCGGTGGTCGACATCAGCGTGGCGTTGTCCGGGAAATCAAACTCGCGCTGGGTGACGGGCTGGTTGTCGCGCACGGCATTCCTCCTCATTCTCGATGGGCAGGGGGCGCATGCCTTGTTTGCTTTGCATGGATTCCGGCGCGCCACGGCTGCCGGACCGCGCCCCCTTCTCCCCGCCATGTCGGCCGCAGTTCCCTGGCGCTGATCCCCTCTTCCGTAGGGGAGGGGTTGAATACACTCAAACGAGTGAGGGCGACACCGTGGCGCAGGGCGTGGGTGTGGATCTGGCGTGCCTGGCTTGCTACATCCGGAACACCGCCCCCAGCCAGAAGCTGCGCGGCGCGCCCGGTGCCACGAACAGCGCGCTGGCGGCATCCCCCGGTGCCACGTGCGGGCGCACCAGGCTACCGCCGGGGAACACATCGTTCGCGATCTGTCCGTAGGTCTCGTAGCGCCGGTCAAAGACATTGGCCAAGCGTGCATAGATCTCAAACCGCTTGTTCACCTTGTACGCCGCGCGCAGGTTCAGGGTGGCGTAGCCGGGCACATGCCAGTCGGCGGTCTTCGGCGGCGCGCCCGGCTGCGGGTCGCTGCGCAGGCCGTCTTCGTTGCCGCTGGAGACGGTGCCTGACACCGCCACCAGGTCGGCGCCAAGCGTCAGGCCGGCCAGTGCCTGCCAGTCGAGGCCCAGCTTGAGCGCATGGCGGGGCAGGCCCGCCATGCGCATGCCGGGCCGGATGTCGATGGTGCGTTCGCCGGCGGCAAGCTGGCCGGCGGCCTGGTAGGTGGCCTGCAGATAGCTGTACGCAAGCCGCAGCGTGACATCGCCCACGCGCTGGCGGGCGGTGAGGTCCAGACCCTGGTTGCGGGTGCGGTCGAAGTTGGCGAAGTAGCCGAGCTGGGTGTTCGGCGCGCGCAGGAAGAGGATGTCGTCGTGATTGTCGACGCGGTAGAGCGACGCGGTGACTTCGGTGTCCTTGCCGCGGTGCCAGCGCACGCCTGCTTCATAGGAGTGTGAGACCACCTGCTTCAGGTAGGGATCGGCCTGCAGGCCGGCCGGCAGGCGGCAGGGCCGCGTCGGGTCGGCGCAGCCGAGTTCGAGCACGGTCGGTACGCGGTTGTTCTGCGCGTAGCCCCCGAACACGGTGACGCCGCCGCCCAGCTTCTGCGAGAGTCCCAGCGCGGGGTTGAGGCGGCGGTAGGTAAAGCTTTCGCGCGGCTGTTCGCTGCCGTCGCTGTTGCGCAGGGTATTGCTTACCTCGACGTGGTTCCACCTGGCCGAGGCGGTCAGGAAGGTGCTGGGGGTCAGCGACCAGGTGTCGGACAGGTACAGGCCGAGCATGCGCGAGCTGCCGCCGACGCCGGAGAACAGGGCATTGGGGGCGTCCGGGTCGGCCACGGCGCCGCGGTAGTCGGTGAAGGTGCCGGGCTGCGCGTACTGCGAATAGGTCAGGCGGCTGCGGTCCAGGGTCAGGCCGGCGTTGAGCAGGTGGCGGTCGGTCTCCCTGGCCATGCTCAGCGCCATGCCGACGGTCTGCTGCCACATATGGGTGGTGTTGATCACGGCGGGATGCAGCGCGGCGCCTTCGGCCCGGGTCATGCCGCAGTCGGCGCCGAGCGGGCTGCCGTCGGGCGCAAAGCCGTCCTCGCAGTCTTCGGCATAGGCCTCGTAGGCGGGGTTGACATCGCCGTTGGTGGTGTCGCGGCGGCTGGTGCGCACGTAGGCCAGCGCGGCGGCGCTGGTCTTGTCGTCGAACCAGTGGCGGCCGTTGACGACGACCTGGGTCACCTGGTTGCGGGTCTGGTCGGGGTAGGTGTACACGGCGTGGCGGTTGGCCTGGTAGAGGTCTGGCAGCGTGCCATTGGCGCTGGCGTGGAAGCTGGGCACCAGCCCGTTGCCGGTCAGCGTGCTGCGGCCGTGCAGCACGGAGACGTCCAAGCTGTCAGTGTCGCCCGCATAGCCAGCCTTGGCGAAGACGTTGCCAAGCCGGCCGCCCGACTGGTCACGCCAGCCATGCTCCTGAAACAGGGTGCCGGCCGCGAATGCGTGCCAGCCGCTGTCGCTGCGCACGCCGCCGGACAGGTCGGCGCGCTTGCGGGCGCCGCTGCCGTAGGACAGGTCGGCCGCGAAGCCGGGCGAGTCCAGCCCGGAACGAGTGGTCATGGCCAGCGCCCCGCCCAGGGTATTGAGGCCGTAGGCCGGGTTGGCGCTGGACACCAGCGACACGCTCGCCAGCGCGGCTTCCGGGATCATGTCCCAGCTGACCACGTCGCCGAAGGGCTCGTTGACGCGGATGCCGTCCAGGTAGACCGACAGTCCCTGCGGCACGCCCGGAATGGATGAGGCACGGAAGCCGCGGTAGGTGATGTCGGTCTGGAACGGGCTGCCCTGGATGTCGTTGACGTTGACGCCGGCCAGGTTGCGGGACAGGTACTCGGCCAGGTTGCCGGCGCGCGACCGATCCAGGTCGTCGCCGCGCACGGTCTGCACGGTGTAGGGCACCAGGTCGCTGTCGACGCCGATGCCTGGCAGCGGCGCGGCGGCCACCACCAGGACTTCCGGCAGCATGGCGCTGTCCTGGTTTGGGACAGCGGTGTCGTGCTGCGCAACAGCGGGCCGCTGGGCCATCAGGGCGACCGCCATGGCAATCGCGGTGGCGGCGCCGCGGCTGGTCCTGCGGCGGCAAGCCACGGTGTCGCGCGGCGCCTGCCCTGGCGGTGCGGGGCGCGGGTTGGCTGGCATGGTTCCGTCTCCTCCGGATAAGCGGCGCGATACCTGCATTGGGTAGCGCCTGCCCGGAGCTGAGCAGGTTTCGTACCGTGCATCGGGAGTCCGGCACTTGCGCGGTGAGCGGCCCGGGAACGCGCTGGCCGAACCCGCCTTGCGCCGATGCCTGTCACAAAACAGGACAGCTGCGGACACAAGCAGCGGGCCGGTGCTCAACCATGGGACAGTCGTTCGCAGCGCACCGCACAAGGCACGGCCTGGCTGCAGCGTCCGGCAGTGCGTCCGGCGCGGCCAGGCAACGGCTGGCATGGAGCGCGGCCTGATGCTGCGCTGCACATGGTATCGGCCTTGCTCTGTTCACCTGCATCAACACTCTGCCTGGTGCTTAGCCATGTTCCGCCGCCTTGGTCGCTGCCTTGCCTGCCTGCTGTTGCCGTGCCTCGGCCTGGTCCATGCGGGCGCAGCGCTGGCCGAGGGCGCGCACGGGTATCCGTCGCGGCCGATCACGCTGGTGGTGCCATGGCCAGCGGGCGGCGCCACCGATATCTCCATGCGCATCCTGGCGGAGCTGGCCGGGCGCGAGCTGGGGCAGCCGGTCGTGGTGGAGAACCGGCCGGGCGCCGGCGGCACGCTGGTGGGAGGCTTGCTTGCCGCGGCGCGGCCGGACGGCTACACCATCGGCCAGCTGCCGCTGACGGTATATCGCTTCCCGCATCAGCAGAAGACCGCCTGGCAGCCGCTGCGCGACATCCAGCCGGTGCTGATGATCTCGGGCTATACCTTCGGCATCGTGGTGCCCGCAGACAGCCCGTTACGCTCGCTGCGCGACGTGGTCGCCTGGGGCCGCGCGCATCCGGGCGAGCTGACCGTGGGCTCCACCGGCATCGGCACCACCGCCCATCTGGCGATGGAGGACGTGCTCGGGCGCAGCGGCGTGCGCTATATCCACGTGCCGTATCACGGCACCGCTGACCAGATGCTGGCGGTGGCCAACGGTTCGCTGATGGCGGGGGTCAATTCCACCGGCTTCGCGCCTTTCGTCGAGACCGGCAAGCTGCGCTTGCTGGCCGTGTTCAGCGCGCAGCGCTCACCGCGCTGGCCCGAGGTGCCGACGGTAAGCGAGCTGGGCTTTGCCGATGCGGTTCATCACTCGCCCTACGGCATCGGCGTGCCGCGCGGCACCGATCCGGCAATCGTCCGCCGCCTGCATGACGCATTCCGTGCCGCGATGCAGCAGCCGCGCCACCTTGCGGAACTGGCCAGGTACGACCAGGAGCTGACCTACCTGAATACCGCGCAATACGATGACTTCCTGCGCCATGCGTGGGAGACCGAGCGGAGCTTTGCCGAGCGCGTGGGCACCGCGCGGCCCAGGGGGCAGCTGTGATGGCCATGCAAGCGCCGCCGGCGCTGTGCTGCGACGCCGTGCGCAAGGCCTTTGGCAGCCGCGTGGCCCTGGATGGGGTCTCGCTCAGCGTGCGGCGCGGCGAGTTCGTGGCACTGCTCGGCCCCAACGGGGCGGGCAAGACGACGCTGTTCCAGATCCTCAGCGGCCTGTTCGTGGCCGATACCGGGCAGGTCACGGTCATGGGCAGCGACATGCGGCGCGATCCGGTGCGCGCGCTGGCGCGGCTGGGCATCGTGTTCCAGCAGCCGGCCATCGACCTGGACCTGCCGGTGCTGGCCAACCTGCGCTTTCACGCGGACCTGCACGGGCTGCCGCGCGGCGTGGCGGCGCTGCGCATCGCCCGGCTGCTCGATGACTTCGGACTGGCGGCGCGTGCGCGCGCACCGGTGCGCGAGCTTTCGGGCGGCAACCGGCGCAAGGTGGAACTGGCGCGCGCGCTGCTGCATGAACCGGCCATGCTGCTGCTGGACGAGCCGACGGTGGGGCTGGACCCGGCCTCGCGCGCGCAACTGGTGGCCGATGCGCGGCGCCTGACGGCGCGGGCGCAGGCCGGCGTGCTGTGGGCCACCCACCTGGTGCAGGAGGTGGAGCACGCCGACCGCGTGATCGTGCTGGACCGCGGCACCGTGCGTTTCGACGGCACCCCGGCCGCACTGCGCGGCGCCGCTGCGTGCGACACCCTGGAGGGCGCTTTCCTGGCCATGACGCCGCGGGCCCCTGTCACTGACCCGGCCGCGAGGCGCGTACCCGCATGAACAAGATGCCATCTCCCCGCTGGTTTGCCGGCGCCTTGCTGCTGGTCACGACGCTGCTGGTTGCCGCCGGCCTGGCCGAAGGCGCGCAGGGCGGGGCCGCGCGACCCGCCGGCCAGGCTGGCAACCAGGTCTTTGTCTCGAGCGAGAAGGACGATGCCCTCGCCGTCTTCGATGCCCGCAGCCGGCAGCTGGTCGCGGTATGGCGGCAGTGCAAGCGCCCGCGCCACCTGCAACTGTCGCCCGACCGGACGCGCCTGTACGTGGCCTGCAGCGACGACAACCGGGTGGATGTGGTCGACGTGGCCAGCCGCAAGACCGTGGCATCGCTGCCGGTGGGGGATGATCCGGAGTTGTTCGATCTCAGCCAGGACGGCCGCACGCTCTATGTCTCGAATGAAGAGGACGGGCTGCTGTCGGCCTACGACACGGCGTCGGGCAAGCGCGTGTTCGCGGTCAGGGTGGGCGAGGAGCCGGAGGGCGTCAAGGTCAGCGCCGACGGCAGGCATGTGTACGTGACCTCGGAGGTGGCCAACCTGGTCCATGTCATCGACGTGGCCTCGCGCAAGGTGATCCGCAATATCCAGGTCGGCAACCGGCCGCGGCGGCTGCTGCTGGTGCGCGACGGCAAGGAGCTGTGGGTATCCAACGAGCTCTCGGCCAGCGTCAGCGTGATCCGTACCGATACCTTCGAGGTGGCCCAGACCATCGCCTTCGCGCCGCGGGGCTTTCGCGCCGAGGACGTGACCCCGGTGGGCATGGCGGCCAGCGGCGACGGCACGCGCGCCTATATCGGGCTCGGCCGCGCCAACCATGTCGCGGTGGTCGAGGTGGCGTCGCGCCGGGTGCAGGACTATGTGCTGGTCGGCCGCCGCGCATGGGGGCTGGCGCTGAGCCGCGACAACGCGCGGCTGTATGTCGCCAACGGCCTGTCCGACGATGTCAGCGTGGTGGACACCGCCAGCCGCAAGGCGGTGGCCACGCTCAAGGCGGGCCGGGTGCCGCATTCGGTGGCGATCGATGACTGAGCGCTCGCGTGCGTGGTGGCAGTGGTGGCGTGCCGGGCTGGGCGCCGTGGCGCTGGCGTGGCTGCCTGCCGCGGTGCACGCTGCCGAGGTGCGCGTGGCGGTCGTGTCGCAGGCCGACGACGCGCGCTATGCGCCCCGGCGCCTGGCGCAGCGCTATCCCGGCCAGCCGCAGGGCCGTGCGCTCGACGGCGCCCAGGTGGCGGCCGCCGAAGCGCGCGTGGCGCTCGGGGCCGCGGGCCAGTCGCTCAGGCTGGAAGCACAGGAAGCCCGCACTGAAGCCGAGGTGGCCCCGCTGGTCGCGGCGCTGGCGCGGCAGGGCACGCGCTATATCCTGCTGGACCTGCCGCCGGCATCGGTCAGGGCGGCCACGGGCGCGGTCAAGCCGGGCGAGGCCTTGTTGTTCAACGTGTCGGCCGACGACGACGCGTTGCGCGGCGCCGGCTGCGCGCCGGTGCTGCTGCACACGCTGCCCAGCCTGCGCATGCGCGCGGATGCGCTGATGCAGTACCTGGCACTGCGCAAATGGCGCCGCGCCCTGCTGCTGAGCGGCCCGTCCGCGGCCGATGCGGCGCAGCGCGACGCGCTGGTGGCGTCGGCGCGGCGCTTTGGCATTGCCTGGTCGGCGCAGCGCGCCTTCCGGCTGTCCAACGACCCGCGTGAGCGCGACCAGGCCAACCTCGGCCTGCTGACCGGCGGCGTGGACTATGACGTGGTGGTGGTGGCCGATGCCGACGGCGAGTTCGCCCGCGGCGTGCCCTACGCCACGCTGCTGCCGCGCCCGGTGGTGGGCGCCGGCGGGCTGGGCGCGCAGGCGTGGCACTGGGCCTGGGAGCGCAATGGCGGGCCGCAGCTCAACCGGCGCTTCATGCGCGCGGCGGGCCGTCCGATGACCGGCTACGACTGGGCTGCCTGGGTGGCGGTCAAGGCCATTGCCGAGAGCGTGGCGCGCCTGCCCGGGGCCGGGTTTGCCGGACAGGCGCAGGCGCTTGCCGCCGGGCAGGTGGTGGTGGACGGCTTCAAGGGGCCGCCGCTGTCGTTCCGCCGCTGGGACCGCCAGCTGCGCCAGCCGGTGTTGCTGGCCCACCCCGACGGCGTGGCCGGCATGGCCCCGGTGGAAGGCGTGTTGCATCCGAAGAACAACCTCGACACCCTGGGCGCCGATGAAGCCGACACGGCATGCCGGGCCCCATCCGCGTAGCGCACCCATGGCCTCCATCCTGATCCATCGCTGGCGCGCGCTGCGCGCGGTTTGCGGGCGCGAGCTGCGCAAGTACCTGCGCCAGCCCGGGCGCCTGCTGTCGTCGCTGGTGCGCCCGCTGCTGTGGCTGCTGGTGTTTGCCGCGGGCTTCCAGAACGCGCTGGGCGTCGCCATTGCGCCGCCCTACGACACCTACATCGAATACAAGGTCTACGTGGCGCCCGGACTGCTGGGCATGATCGCGCTGTTCAACGGCATGCAGTCGTCGCTGGCCATGGTGTACGACCGCGAGATGGGCGTGATGCGGCTGCTGCTGACCGCGCCGCTGCCGCGGGGCTGGCTGCTGGCTTGCAAGCTTGCGGCGGGTACGGTGCTGTCGCTGCTGCAGATGGCCGCGTTCCTGCTGGTGGCGATGGCCTTCGGCATCCGCTTCGAGTCCCTGCACCTGCTGGCGGCGACGGGCGCCATGGCGCTGGCCGCGCTGATGCTGGGTGCGCTGGGCCTGCTGCTGTCGGTCCATGTGCGCCAGCTCGAGAACTTTGCCGGCACCATGAACTTCGTGATCTTCCCGATGTTCTTCATCAGCTCGGCGCTGTATCCACTGTGGAAGCTGCAGGAGTCGGGCGCGGAGCTGGTGTACCAGCTGGCCCGCTTCAATCCCTTCACCCACGCGGTCGAGGCGATCCGCTTTGCGCTGTACGGGCAGGTGGCGCCGCTGAGCCTGGCGGTGGTGGCGGGCAGCGCGGTGGTGTTCTTCGCGCTGGCGCTGCAGGGCTACGACCCGCAGCGCGGCATGGCGCGCCGGGGGCAGCAGGCATGAGGCGGCGGACGTGGGGCATGCTCCTGCTGATGGCGGCCGCACTGGGCCTGGCCAGTGCGGCGGTAGCGGCTGCCGGGGCAGCGGGCGCCGTCATCGCGCACAGCGATCCGCTGCAGTCGCCGCAATGGGCCTGGATCCACAAGGAGCTGCTGCAGTCTGGCCCGGTGGTGTTCGACAGCCGCGTCAGGGTGACCGGGCCGGCGTTTGCGGAAGACCCCATGCGCGTGCCGATCGCCTTCGATGCCTCGGCGCTGGGCGAAGTGGATCGCATCGTGGTGGCGGTGGACCGCAACCCGATCCGCGAGGTGCTGGCGTTCGAACCGCTGCGGGTGCGCCCGTCGCTGTCGTTCCGCTTCAAGCTGGAACAGGCATCGCCGGTGCGGGTGGCGGCGCGCACGCGCGATGGCACCTGGCATGTCGGCAGCGTGCTGGTCGATGCCGGCGGCGGGGGCTGCACGGTGCCCGGCGCCACGCGCCGCGACGGCAGCTGGAGCCGCACGCTCAACCGCGTGGACGCGCGCGTGTTCCCGGGCTTCGGCGGGGCCGCGGCACGCGTGCGGCTGCGCGTGATGCATCCGATGGATACCGGCCTGGCGGCGGGCATCCCGGCGTTCCATATCGAGACCCTGGTCCTGGCCGACGCGGCCCGGCAGCCGCTGCTGCGACTGACGCTGCATGAGCCGGTTGCCGAGAACCCGATTTTCTCCTTCGACCTGCGCGATGCCGTGCCGCCGGGCATGACGGTGGCCGGCCACGACAACAACGGCAACCGCATCGCGGCGCGGGTATCGCCATGAAGCGACGATTGCTACTGTGGTTGCTGCTATGCCTGGCGGGCCAGCCCGTGCCGCCGGCACTCGCCCAGCAGGCCGCGCTGCAGCCTCCTGACTACCGCCTGGCCCCGCGCGAGATCGCCGCGGGCGTGTGGCTGCTGGAAGGCTCCAATGCCGACTTCGCGGCCGGCAACGGCTGCAACATCATCAATACGGCGTTTATCGACACCGGCGACGGGGTGGTGGTCATCAACACCGGCCCGTCGCGGCTGTATGGCGAGCAGCAGCGCAAGGCGATTGCATCGGTCACGGCCGCCCCGGTGCGGCTGGTGCTGAACCTGAACCTGCATCCCGACTATTTCTTCGGCAACCAGGCCTATGCCGATGTGGGCGGCAGCGCCCTGGCCGGCACCATCGACGGGGCGCGGCGCGAGGGCGCCGCTTATGCCGACAACCTCTACCGCCTGTGCGGCGACTGGATGCGCGGCACCGAGCCCGTGCCGGCTGCGCACGCGCTGGCGCCGGGCCGGCTCACGATCGGGCGCCATACGCTGGAGATGGTGCGCCTGGACGGCCATACCGGCGACGACCTGGTGGTGCTGGACCACAGCGCGGGCGTGGTCTTTGCCGGCGGGCTGGTGTTCCGGCAACGCATTCCGACCACGCCGCACGCGGATATCGGCCGCTGGCTGGCCAGCCTGGGCCGGCTGCAGGCGCTGCTGGCCGACAGCGGGGCGCGCGTGCTGGTCCCCAGCCACGGGCCAGTGCCTGCGGCCGGCGGCGGCGCTGAGGCCATCGCGCAGACGCGCGGCTACCTGCAATGGCTGGACACGCGCCTGCGCGAGGCCGCGGCGCAGGGGCGGGACCTGGCCGAGGTCATGGCGATGCCGGTGCCGCAGCCCTACGCGCACTGGGCCGCGATGCCCGCGGAGTACCTGCGCAACGTCGGCCATCTCTACCCGGCGCGTGAGGAAGCCGCGCTTGGCCACTGACGCTGGCCAGCCGAGGCGGGCTGTTCAGTTCTGGAGCAACTGCAACGCAGTGTTGCGCGCTGGCACGGCCGTCATCACGCAACCGGGCCGCAACCGGCGTGCTGGTGCGGGGATGCGACTGGCATGGGAATTGCCAAAGGCGTGTCTGGTGGGTGGCGCAGTGGCGCACCTGGGAAACCCAAAACAAGAGAGGAGATGGCAATGAGGACGTTACGAGTAGTGATGGCGGTTGCGGCTGCCGCGGCCAGTCTGGCCGCGCAGGCGGCTGTGACCGATGCCATGATCGAGAACGACGCAAAGAGCCCCGGCGATGTGTTGTCGTGGGGCATGGGCCCGCAAGGCCAGCGCTATTCCACGCTGTCGCGCATCAATACGAAGAACGTCGGGCAGCTGGTGCCGGCGTGGTCGTTCTCGTTTGGCGGCGAGAAGCAGCGCGGGCAGGAATCGCAGCCGCTGATCCATGACGGCAAGATGTTCGTGACGGCCTCGTATTCGCGCATCTATGCGCTGGACCTGAAGACCGGGCGCAAGCTCTGGAAGTATGAGCACCGGCTGCCCGAAGGCATCATGCCGTGCTGCGACGTGGTGAACCGCGGTGCGGCACTCTACGACAACCTGGTGATCTTCGGCACGCTCGATGCGCAGCTGGTGGCGCTGGACCAGAAGACCGGCAAGGTGGTGTGGAAGGAGAAGCTGGAGGACTACGCCGCCGGCTATTCGTACACGGCGGCGCCCATGATCGTCAAGGGCATGGTGCTGACCGGCATCTCGGGCGGCGAGTTCGGCGTGGTGGGCCGGGTCGACGCACGCGATGCCAAGACCGGGCAGCTGGTGTGGTCGCGGCCGGTGGTCGAAGGCCATATGGGCTACAAGTACGACAAGGACGGCAACAAGACCGAGAACGGCGTGACCGGCACCGCCAACGCAAGCTGGCCGGGCGAGACCTGGAAGACCGGCGGCGCCGCCACCTGGCTGGGCGGCACCTACGATCCGGCCACCGGGCTGGTGTACTTCGGCACCGGCAATCCGGGGCCGTGGAACAGCCATATCCGCAAGGGCGACAACCTCTACTCGGCCTCGACGGTGGCGCTGGATCCCGCCACCGGCAAGATCGCCTGGCACTACCAGAACACCCCGAACGACGGCTGGGATTTCGATGGCGTCAATGAGTTCGTGACCTTCGACCTGGACGGCAAGCGCATGGGCGGCAAGGCCGACCGCAATGGCTTCTTCTACGTCAACGACGCGGCCAGCGGCAAGCTGGTCAACGCCTTCCCCTTCGTCAGGAAGATCACCTGGGCCACCGGCATCGACCTGAAGAGCGGCCGCCCCAACTACATCGCCGAAGGCCGCCCCGGCGACCCCGCCGCCGGCAGCGACGAGAAGAAGGGCAAGTCCGTGTTTGCCGCGCCGGGCTTCCTTGGCGGCAAGAACCAGCAGCCGATGGCCTACAGCCCGCAGACCGGCCTGTTCTACGTGCCCGCCAACGAGTGGGGCATGGATATCTGGAACGAGCCCATCAGCTACAAGAAGGGCGCTGCCTTCCTGGGCGCGGGTTTCACCATCCGTCCGCTGAACGAGGACTATATCGGCACGCTGCGGGCCATCAACCCCAAGAGCGGCAAGATCATGTGGGAGGTCAAGAACAGCGCGCCGCTGTGGGGCGGGGTGATGACCACCGCCGGCGGGCTGGTGTTCTGGGGCACGCCGGAAGGCTACCTGAAGGCGGCCGACGCCAGGACCGGCAAGGAGCTGTGGCAGTTCCAGACCGGCAGCGGCGTGGTGGCGCCCCCGGTCACCTGGGAAGAGAACGGCGAGCAGTACGTGGCGGTGGTGTCCGGCTGGGGCGGCGCGGTGCCGCTGTGGGGCGGCGAGGTGGCCAAGCGCGTGAACTTCCTGGAGCAGGGCGGCTCGGTGTGGGTGTTCAAGCTGCACAAGAGCTGAGCTGGCGGGAGATGACACTGCCAGGCGCCCGCATCGCATCATGGGTGCGATGCGGGCGCCGGGCGCGGGTGCAACAGGATGAAACGGGACTCAGGTATGAAGAAGGAATGGATGGCGCTGGCGGTGGCTTCGGCGCTGCTGCCGGGCGCGGCGCTGGCCGGCACGGCCGCCGACATGCAGGCCCTGGCCGACAAGAGCGGCTGCTTTTCCTGCCATGGCATGCAGTCAAAGCTGGTGGGCCCGGGGTTTGCCGAGGTGGCTGCCAAGTACAAGGGCGACAGCCAGGCGGCGGAGCGGCTGGCAAAGAAGATCCGCGAAGGCGGCAAGGGCGCGTGGGGGCGGATTCCGATGCCGCCGCATGGCAGCCTTGCTGAGGACGATGCGAAGAAACTGGCGGAGTGGGTGTTGAGTGCCAGCTGAGGCCGGCGACTGTCTTGACGATGCCGGCATGCCGGCAAGGAACCCCGGCTGGCGCCTGCCATGCCGGGGTTTTTCCTTTCTTAGCGCTGGCCGCTGCTCAGCCGCAGCGAGTTGCCATCGCTGCGAAATACCATCGCTTGCTCGCGTGCCTGCGCCACGGCCAGCCGGCCCTGCAGCACGATCTCGCTGACCTTGTCGTGCGCGCCGGAGCGCTCGCACACCGGGTCCGTGGCGGTGGCGTCGCCGGTGACCAGGAACGCCTGGCAGCGGCAGCCGCCGTAGTCCTGCTCGCGCTGGTCGCAGGAACGGCAGGGTTCCTGCATCCACTGCGTGCCGCGGAAACGGCGGAAGGCATCGCTTTCGGTCCAGATCTCGCGCAGCCCCTGCGTGGCGACATTGGGCAGCGCCAGGCCCGGCAGCATGCGCGCCGCGTGGCAGGGCAGCGCGGTGCCGTCCGGCGCCACGCCAAGGAAGGTGGTGCCCCAGCCGTTCATGCACTTCTTGGGCCGCGCCTCGAAGTAATCAGGCACGACGAACAGGATCTGGCATTGCCTGCCGATGCGCGCGCGGTACTGCCGGACCACGGCCTCGGCCTCGCGCAGCTGCTCATGGGTGGGCAGCAGCGCCAGCCGGTTCTCCCAGGCCCAGCCGTAGTACTGCGTGTTGGCCAGTTCCAGGTATTCGGCGCCCATCTGCAGGGCCATCTCGATGATGGTGCCGACATGCGGCAGGTTATGCCGGTGCAGCACGCAGTTCATCACCATCGGATAGCCGTGCGCCTTGATCATGCGCGCCACGCGCTGCTTCAGGTCGAAGGTGCGGGTGCTGGACAGGAAGTCGTTGAGCTCGCGGGTGGAGTCCTGGAACGACAGCTGGATATGGTCCAGGCCGGCGTCGCGCAGGGCGGCAAGGCGGGCGTCGGTCAGGCCCACGCCCGAGGTGATGAGGTTGGTGTAGAAGCCCAGGCCATGCGCATGCCTGACCAGTACTTCAAGGTCCTTGCGCAGCAGTGGTTCGCCGCCGGACAGCCCGAGTTGCACCGCGCCCAGCGCCCGCGCCTGGCTGAACACGTCGCACCATTGCACGGTGCTCAGCTCGGCCGTATGCCGGGCATAGTCCACCGGGTTGGAGCAGAAGGCGCAATGCAGCGGGCAGCGGTAGGTCAGCTCGGCCAGCAGCCACAGCGGCGGGCCGGGCGCGGCCTCAGACCAGCCAGCCGCGTTCGATCGCATGTTTGACAAAGGCATGTACCTCCGGGGCGATTCCCTGCACGCCAAACGCGGCCTGCAGGTCGTCGATCAGCATGTCCAGCGTGTGGCTGCCGTCGCAGCGCTGCAGGATCGCGGCGGCGCTGTCGTTGAGGGTGACCATGCCTTCCGGGTACAGCAGCACCCAGCTTTGCTGGGAGGCTTCCCATTGCAGGCGAAAGGTCCGGTGCAGGGTCGGTCTGGCGAGGTCTTGCGTGCTGGCTGTCATGGGTTGGCTTGCTGGATGGCGTCGAGCATCGACCAGAGCACGTCGAGCTTGAACTGCAGGATGTCGAGGGCGCGCTGCTGTTGCGCCGCGCTGCGGAAATGGCCCAGCGTCACGCGCAGGCCATGGTCCACGTCGCGCTGCGCGAGCGGAATGCGAGAGCGGAAGTAGTCCAGCCCGGCGGCCTCGATCCACGGGTAATGCGTGGGCCAGCCGGCCAGGCGTTCCTTGTGGATTGCGGGCGCGAACATCTCCGTCAGCGACGAGCACACGGCTTCCTGCCACGGTGCGCGGCGCGCAAAGTTGACGTAGGCATCGACGGCAAAGCGCACCCCGGGCAGCACGTGCCGGTGGCTCAGCAGTGCTTCGCGCTCCAGGCCCACCGCCTGGCCCAGGCGCAGCCAGGCCTCGATGCCGCCGGGCTGGGTGTCGGTGCCGTCGTGGTCAAGGATGCGCACCACCCACTCGCGGCGGGTGTCGCGCTCGGGGCAATTGGACAGGATGGCGGCGTCCTTCAGCGGGATGTTGTCCTGATAGTAGAAGCGGTTGGTCACCCATGCGCGGATCTGCGCGGGCGAACACTGGCCTGCCGCCATGCGCTGGTTGAAAGGATGGTGGATGTGGTAGCCGCTTTCCCTGGCGCGCAGGCGGGCCTCGAACTCGGCCTCGGTCCAGGCGATGGGGGGGATGGGGAGGATGGCAGTTGTCATAGGGCGATTTCCATGCCGTCGTACGCCACCTCGATGCCATGCCGCGCCAGCTCTGCGCGCTCGGGCGAGTCTTCCACCAGCACCGGGTTGGTATTGTTGATATGGATAAGAATCTTGCGGCTGGCGGGCAGCCGCTCCAGGACCTCGATCATGCCGCCGGGTCCCGACAGGGCCAGGTGGCCCATGTCGGCGGCGCTCTTGCCCGAGAAGCCAGGCGCCTGCATCTCGTCGTCGCGCCAGAAGGTGCCGTCGACCAGCACGATGTCGGCGCTGTGCAGCTCGGCAAAGACGTGGTCGTCGATGCGGCCCAGGCCGGGCGCATAGAAGGCGCTGCGGCCGCTGCGGCGGTCTTCGATGCGCAGGCCGATGTTGTCGCCCGCGCGCGGCGCGTGGCGGTTGGGCGAGTAGGGCGGGGCCTTGCTCTCCAGCGGTATCGCCGTCAGTGTCAGGCCGTCCAGCGGCGGGACTGAAAACGCGGTGCCGTCGCAGGGCAGGGCATGCGTCCGCAGTCCGCAGTAGTGCGACAGGATGCGCGTCAGCGGGAAGGCGGCGCCCAGGTCGTCCAGCACGGCGGCGGTGGCATAGAGCGGCAGCGCCTCGCGGTGTTCGCGCAGCATCAGCAGGCCGGTGACGTGGTCGATCTGCGCATCCATCAGCACGACCGCGGCGATGGCGGTGTCGCGCGGCGCGCGCGCGGGCTGCAGCGCGGGTGCCTGGCGCAGCTGCTGCAGGATATCGGGCGAGGCATTGACCAGGATGGCATCAGGCCCGTCGCCCGTCAGCGCGATCGAGGATTGCGTGCGCGGCGTGGCGCGCACCGTGCCGCGGCGCACGCCGTCGCAGTTGTGGCAGTTGCAGTTCCACTGCGGAAAGCCGCCGCCGGCGGCCGACCCCAGTACCCGGATGCTTGTCATGGCGTGAGCGCTTGGTGTTGGGTCATGGCTTCACGGGGCAGGCGCCAGGCCTGGCGTCTGCCTGCGTTGGTTGTGCTTGCGGTCCGCGGCTTGCCTGTCGGCGCAGCGCCGGTCGCAGGCGCCGCGGCACCGCGGCACCCTCAGCGGTTGGCGATGTACATCGTGATTTCAAAGCCAAGCCGCAGCTCGGTGTAGGCGGGGGTGGTCCAGCGCATGTCTCTCTCCTTGGGTGGCATGGTTAGTGAATATCGTTGTGCAGCGGCGCCTGGCTGCCGCCCGACTGCCGCATCCCTTCAAGGCAACATCCATGCCCGACGCATCAACGATTTCTGCCGGCTTTTCCGACGCGGCCACCACCTTCCACCTGCGTACGCCCGATGCCCAGCGCGTGCATGTGCGGCTGGCCGGCGCCGCGGACGGCCAGCCGTGGCTGGTGCTGCATGGCGGGCCGGGCAGCGGCTGCTCTGCCGCCATGGCGCAGTGGTTCGACCCGCGGCGGCACCGCGTGGTGATGCCGGACCAGCGCGGCGCCGGCCGCTCCAGGCCGGCCGGCTGCCTGCGCCGCAATACCGTGGGCGCGCTGCTGGCCGACCTGGAGCAGCTGCGCCGCGCGCTGGGCATCGAGCGCTGGGGCGTGGTGGGCGGATCATGGGGTGCAGCACTTGCCCTGGCGTACGCGGCGCACTGCCCGCACGCCGTGGCGGCGCTGGTCCTGCGCGGCTCCTTCCTGACCGGCCGCGACGATGTGCTCGCGCTGTTTTCACCGCGCCATGGGGGCCGCCGCATGCTGCATTGCGTCAAGGCATGGGGCGAGCGCTTGCCCGATGCGCGCGCGCGGCTGCTCACTGTGTCACGGCTGTTGCAAAGTGGTACGCCTGTTCAAAAACGGGACACTGCCGCGGCGTGGCAGGCGAGCGAACAGGCGTGGTTGGGTCTTTCCCCTGCGTCGCATTCGCGCCGGCAGCGGCGGCCTGAGCGCATGGCCGCGGTGAACAAATACCGGATCCAGGCGCACTACCTGCGCAACCGGGCCGGACTGGGCAAGCCGGCCCTGCTCAGCGCGGCGCGGGTCATCGGCGCGCATGGCCTGCCGGTGACGCTGCTGCATGGCCGCGCCGACAAGGTCTGCCGTCCCGCCAACGCGCTGCGCCTGCAGGCCGCCATGCCGGGCGCAAGGCTGGCCTGGGTGGACGGCGGACACCTGGCGGCAGGGGCCATGCGCGACGCCCTGGTGGCCGCGATCCGCGCCGCGGGCTGGCAGCGGTGATGCCCACGACGCGGCGCGGCTTTCTTGGCGCCACGCTTGCGCTGGCCATGAACGGCTGGCGCCCGGCGGCCGCTGCCGGCACGCGGGTCACGCTGGAGCGGCTGCAGCCAGGCGTGTACGTGGCCCGCGCCGGCAATGCCGAAGTGGCGCGCGCCAACGCCGCCGAAGTGGTGCCGACCCTGGTCCACCTGAGCGGTGCGGGCGTGCTGGTGGTGGACCCCGGGCCGCAGGCGGCGTGGGGCGGTGCGCTGCTCGGCGCCATCCGGGCGCTGACGCCGCAGCCCGTGCGTTGGGTGGTCAACACGCATGCCCACCCGGAGAACGTGCTGGCCAATGCCGCGTTCGCACGGCTGCGGCCCCGGCCCGTGTTCCTGGCCTCCGCCGCCACGGCTGCGCTGATGCGGCAACGCTGCGCGGCCTGCCTGGCCCGCATGGCGACGCTGCTCGGGAACGGTGCCATGCGCGGCGCCGTGATCGTGTTGCCGCAGCCCGCGCTGCAGCCCGATGGCTGGCTGCACACCGGCGCTACCGCCTGGCAGGTGCAGGTTTATGCGAATGCGCACAGTGCCTCGGATACGGTGCTGTACGCGCCGCAGCTGCAGCTGCTGTGTGCGGGTGGCCTGGCTTACCGCGAGCGCGTGCCGGAGATGCACGACGCCTCGCTGCAGGGGTGGCGCCGTGCGCTGCGGCGGCTGCAGGAGCTGCCGGCGCGCACGGTGGTGGGCACCGCGGCGGGCACGCCCGCCCAGACGCTGGCGCCGACGCTGGCTTACCTGGATGCGCTGGCGCACGGAATCGGCGCCGCGCTGGCCGCGGGCAGCGATGCCTCGCGCGCCAATGACGCCGTGGCGGCGGTGCCGTTCCGGCACTGGCGCCATTTCCAGTCGCGCCACCCGCTGAACGTGCAGCGCGCCTGGCGCGAGCTGGAAGACCTGTGGATGCAGGGCGAGCCGCTGGCCTGAGCGCGGGGCTGCCCTGGTGCGTGGCCCGAATCAGCCGGCCTGGTGGGGCAGCCCGCGGGCCTCTTCCATTTTCCGGTAGACCGTATTGCGCGAGATCCCCAGCGCCTTGGCCGCCGCAGAGATGTTCCCGTTGTGCGCCTTGACCGTGGCGACAATGGCCATGGCCTCGACATCGGCCAGCCGCGTGGGCTGCGCGCCCGGCAACATATGGGCCGCGGGCACCGCCGCATGCCCCTGGCGCTCGCGCAGGTCATCGAGGAAGTCGTCGGGCAGGTGGTCCTCGGTGATCTCGGCTTCGCCTTCGGCCATCAGCCGCGCGGTGCGCAGCAGGTTGCACAGCTGGCGGATATTGCCCGGCCAGTGGTAGCGGCGGAACATCTCCATCACCGACTCGCGGATGCGGGGCGGCTCGCCGGGTTGCACGCCCGCCTGGTCCTGGCGCAGCAGCCTGGCGGCCACCGCGTCGAGGTCGCCGCGCTCGCGCAGGGCCGGCAGCCGCACCACCAGCCCGTTGAGGCGGTAGTAGAGGTCTTCGCGGAACTGGCCGTTGGCGACCAGGTCACGCAGGTTGCGGTTGGTGGCGCATACCACCGAGACGTCGACATGGATGACCTTGCTGCTGCCCAGCGGCGACACCGCGCGTTCCTGCAGCGCGCGCAGCAGCCGTCCTTGCAGATGCAGCGGCATGTCCCCGATCTCGTCCAGGAACAGCGTGCCGCCGTTGGCCAGCAGCATCTTGCCGATGCCGCCCTTCTTGCGGGCGCCGGTGAAGGCGCCTTCTTCATAGCCGAACAGCTCGGACTCGATCAGGGTTTCCGGGATGGAGGCGCAGTTCACGGCAATGAAGGGCCCGGCATGGCGCGGGCTGTCGGCGTGGATGGCGCGCGCCATCAGTTCCTTGCCGGTGCCGGTCTCGCCCAGCACCATCACCGGAATATCCTTGCCGATGACCTTGCGCAGCTTGCCGATGACCGCGCGGATCTGCGCGTCGCCCGTGTCCAGGTCGTCCAGCCCGGGTGAGCGGGCGGGGCCTGCGGCCAGGCTGCGCGGTGCAGCGGCCGTGCCAGGCTGGACTGCTTGGCCGGCATCGGTGTTGCCCGGCAGCGATGCGGCGGGTGACTTCCATTCGACCCGGGCGCTGACCTTGACGCCGCTCGGCAGGTGCAGCTGGACGATGCCCGCATGAGCCGCGCGCACCGTGTCGAACAGCTGCGACATCGACAGCCCGAACAGCGAAGAGAAGGTGTGCGCATGCAGGGCGCCATTGGACAGGCCAAGCTGGAACTGCCCGCTGCGGTTGGCTGACAGGAAGCGCCCGCCGGGCGTGAAGGAGACGATGCCCTCGACCAGCGTGCCCAGGAACTCCGCGCGCGAATGGAAGCGGATGCACACCATGTCACGGAAGGCGTTGCCGAACAGCTGGTTCTCGATCATCTGCGCCGACATCCGCACCAGCGCCATGGTGTGCTTGTGGAAACCGCGCTGGTCGCCGGTCACATCCAGCGCCCCCACGGTCTTGCCGTAAGGGTCGAGGATGGTCATGCACGAGCAGGTCAGGAACTGGTTGGCCTCCAGGAAGTGGTCGGCGCCGTGTACCAGCGTGGCCCGGTTCTCGGCCAGGGCCGTGCCGATGGCGTTGGTGCCGCGGCGCGCTTCCGACCACTCCGCGCCCGGGCGCAGCGCGACCTGGTTGGCCCGGGCCAGAAAGTCGTCATCGCCCATCGAGTGCAGGATCAGGCCATCGGCGTCGGTCAGGATGACCATGCTCTGCGTATTCACGATCTGGTCGTAGAGCGTTTCCATCACCGGCAGCGCATAGGCGAACAGCGACTGGCTACGCTCGATCCGCGTTTTCAGCTCGCTCTGCAGCACCGGGCAGAAGTCGGGCGATTCATAGGGACGCAGGCCATAGGACTCGGAACGCTGGTGGGCCTGGGCAATCAGTTGGTCGCGCTCGGGCTGCCCTGTGTCACCCGGGGCGCCCGCCGCGGGGCGGGCCGGTTCCGGCTGGAAGGTCATTTCTCTGTCTCCTGTGGAAAGTCCGCCCGCGGTCTTTGCGCGGGTCGCTGTCGGCGCCTTCGCCGGGCGCATGGTCGACAGTGTTGCGTCATGAAGCAAAACACTTGCCAGGGTGTGGCAATCCGGGACACCCGTGCCGCGATGCTGCGTTGCAGACAACGATGGCGGCGCGGCGAAGCCTGCTTTCAGGCGCCTCCGGGCCTGGTCCGGCTGGCTGGTATGGCTCTTGCGGAAACAGGGCAAACAACCAAGACCCGTCCACTGTAGGAGACATCCATGAAAACGCAGCGCCGCCTGCTTGCCTTGCTCGCGCTTTGCGCGTCCCTGACCGCCCTCCCGGCCGGCTCCGTGCTGGCCCATGGCGACGTCACGCCCCAGGCCGTCGATACCAAAGCGTTACCACAACTGGGCGACGAATGGCGCCCGGACAATCCCTACCGTAGCGGTGATGCGCACAAGGAGGCTCTGCGGATCGGCAGCTCGGCCTATAACCAGAACTGCGCGCGCTGCCATGGCCTGGAAGCGGTGTCAGGGGGCATCGCGCCGGACCTGCGCAAGCTGGACGGCGACTGCGTCTCGCTGGCGGATGCAAAGAAGAAGCAGGCGTGCATGAGCGAGATCTCGCAGTTCTACACCACCACCGTGCGCAAGGGCCGCACGCGCGACGGCCGCGTCTACATGCCGCCGTTCGACGGCGTGCTGAGCCAGGAGGCGGTGTGGGCCATCAAGACCTACCTGGAGTCGCGCCACGAGTAAGAGGCGGTTGCGCCGGCAGTCCTTCACGTTGTCCAGCCCCGGCCCGCAGTGCCGGGTCAACGCATCTTTCAGGAGCCATCCCATGCCCGCCAGCCCTGTCCGCGGCCCCAGGCATTCCGTGTCCCCCATGCCGGCGGCGCCGGCCGGCGCCGTGCGCTGGCTGTGCGGCGCCATGCTGGCTGCCGCCGTGCTCTTCTGCGCGCAACCGGCCCAGGCCGACCTGGCCAGGATCCGCCAGACCGGCACCCTCAAGGTGGCGGTCTACAAAGGCTTGCCGCCGTTCTCCGCGATCGCGGGCAGTCAGGCCGCGGGCATCGACGTGGCCCTGGCCAGGGCACTGGGCAAGGAACTGGGCCTGTCGGTGGCGCTGATGCCGTTCGATGCCGATGAAAGCATGGCTGACGACTTGCGTGCCATGGTCTGGCGCGGCCATTACCTTGGTTACGGACCGGCCGACGTAATGCTGCACGTGCCGGTCGACCGCGCCTTCATGCGCGAGAACGACAAGGCGCTGATCTTCGCGCCGTACTACCGCGAGACCTTCGTGCTGGTGCAGGACCGCGAGCGCGTGCCGGCGGTGCGCGGCCTGGAAGACCTGGCCGGGCAGCCGACCGGCGCCGCAGCCGGTTCGGCCGGGGCCAATGCGCTGCTGTCCGGCGCGGGCGGCGCCTTGCGCGACAAGGTCAGGATCTACCCCGAAGCCGACGCGGCATTGCGCGCGCTGTTCTCCGGCGAGATCGCGGCGGCGATGGTGACGCGCGCCCAATACGAGAGCGCGCTCAAGGCCGCGGGGCAATCCGGGGCGCGCTTTGCCGCGACGGAACCCAGCGCGCCGCTGCTGCCGCAGCGCGGGTGGGCCGTCGGCATGGCGGTCAAGGCAGGCGAGCGGGAACTGGCCGAAGCGCTGGAAAAGGCGTTGAGCGCGCTGCGCAGCAATGGCGAACTGGCGCGCATCTTTGCCGGCTACGGGGTGTCGATGCAGGCGCCGTGAGGGTGGCTGGCGGGCGCCTCACCTGGCCGGCCTGGCGGCCCGTGCAAGCGGCAGCGTCTGCAGGCGCTCGGCAACGATATTGCGGATCGCCTGCGGCGCGTCCAGGTCGTCCAGCATGCGCGGCCAGTTGGCATGCGCCAGCGCGACGGCTTCCTTGACGGCGGCGGTCGCAATGCGCCGCGGGACGCCGGCCTTCTCCGCGATGGTCTCGTACGTTGCCAGGGTTTCTTCACGCTGCCGCCTGTCGATGGCAACGTTCTGGCCATAGGTCGCAAAGCCGGGAAGCGCGGCCACGCAGACGATGTCGTACGCCGGTGACAGTTCTGGCAGGACCCCGTTGTGATAGGTCACCGAGAAGTTCTTCAGGTGCGCATCGCTGTTGCCGATCAGCGTGTTGACCGCCTGGCGCAGGAAGAACTGCCGCGCATGCTCGACCCCGCTCGGGCTCAGGCGATACAGGGCGGCAACGAGCTGAATGTAGCTCTCGATGCCGGCGTACTTCTTCGCTGGCATCCTGCCCAGCATCTGGCAGCCGTCTTCGGCGTGCACACGCCCGGCCGGGGTGCGGTCAAACCTGTCCACCGCAAGGTAGTGCAGGTTTTCGCCCAGCGATTCAACCAGTCCCTCGACCTCGATGGTCGAGACGGGCAGTACTCTTGTCGGCGCGACATGGACGCCGGCGGCAGCCGCGAGCTGCATCGAGATCGATTCGTTGAACACCTGCGAATCATCGTTCCTGGCAGGAAGCTTGGCGATGATGTCGGACAGCCTGCCCTTGGCTGGCAGAGTGTAGCGCTTGTCCTGCAGCACCGTCGACAGGGCCAGCTTGTTCTGCACGCCGGACACCGAGGCCGCGCCCTGGGTGGCGCCCTCCACCACGGCAATTTCCAGGTTGTCCGCGCCGCCGGTCACGCCATACGTCCGCGCATACTCCGGCAACGCGCCGATGTCCGCCGGCACGATGACGACGGCCCCCGGGAGATCATTGCCGGCCGATGCCAGGATGCCGAAATCATCCTTGTCATCGGGATTGCTCCGCGTTGCCTCGAGCCGCTTGCGCAGTTCGCCCTCGGGCAGCAGGCCGGCAAAGTAGGGCGGCAGTTCATGGCCCGTGCTGTAGACGGCAGGATGGAAGGGGTTGTCCAGCACCTCGGCGGTGGCCTTGCGGCCGGCCTCGGTCGGGACGCTGATCGACAGGCTCAGCGTGGGGCGGCGCGTGTCGCCCCGGAAGGCTTCGGATGGCACGAACCGGACATTGCCGCTGGCCTCGCACAGGTAGCCGCATAACTGGTCGTACAGCCGGACCTCAAGAAAGCGCGGATGCAGTTCGTAGCTCATTCCTGGTCCAGGAAGATGTCGACTGCGCTGCGGGCGCTGCGGTCGGGCCCGCTGCCTTTGCCTTCCAGGACTTGCCTGACTTCCTGTGCCCGCTCGTTGGGCACCAGGACCCATTCTGCGTCCAGGGCGGCCGCCAGGGCTTCGAGGGTGGATGCGCGGCTGTCCTTCTTCCCCAGCAGGATCGCCGACAGGTTCTGGCTTGCCATGCCCAGCACCCGCCCGATCTCGGTCAGGGTCTTGCCTCTGGCTTCACGCATGTCGCGGCACTGAGAAACTAATGACATAGCATTATTTCATTGATATATGCATGCCTTAGTATGATACATCGGCGCGCCGATAGCCAGGCGCGTATCATTCGATAGTAGCCTCTATTCAATAAAGTAATGCTATCGAATTATTTTCTATTGCGGACCGCCGTCCGGAATGAAACCGGGTGGAGCAAATGAAGACGGGCCGCCGCCCGCCCGTCTCACTTCCCCGGTGTCCCCCAGGCCACCCCTTGCCGCTACCCCTTGCGCTGGCACCCGATACTGTATAAATATACAGTTATCGTAAATCTACTAGTTCCTCGCCATCCCCGGCGAGCGACGCCAACTCCACATGACTGCGCAATCGCACGCAGCCCCGCCCATGGCGGCGGAGGGCCTTCTTTTCCCTGCGCCGGCGCCCCCGGTCTCGCGCCAGCAGGCGCTGTCGGCGCTCGAGCAGCGTTATCCCGGGCTGTGGCGGGCCGGCCAGCTGGGCCGTGCCGGCGGTGCGGCGGTATGCCCGACCGGATATGACGCGCTGTCGGCCGAGCTGCCCGGCGGCGGCTGGCCGGCGGGCGGGCTGACGGAGCTGCTGACGGCGCAGGGTGGAGCGGGCGAGCTGCGCCTGCTGCTGCCGGCGCTGGGCGCGCTGGCCGGGGCCGGGCGCCGTATTGCGCTGGTGGCGCCGCCTTACCTGCCCAATGCGATGGGGCTGGCCGCGGCCGGCCTGCCGGCGCGCCAGCTCTACTGGATGCGTCCCCCGGCCGGCGCCGGCAAGGCCGCGCAGCAGGCCGACATGCTGTGGGCGGCCGAGCAGGTGCTGCGCAGCCAGGCCTTTGGCGGCGTGCTGGTCTGGCTGCCCGCGGCCCGCCCCGAGGCGCTGCGCCGCCTGCAGGTGCTGGCGCAGGCCGGCGACGCGGTGGCATGGGCGCTGCGCCCGGCCACGGCGCTGCGCGAGTCGTCGCCGGCGGTGCTGCGGCTGCTGCTGGCGCCGCTGCCCGGCAATGTGCTGTCGATCACCTTCCACAAGCGGCGCGGGCCGGTGCGGGACACGCCGCTGCTGCTGCGCCTGGACGGGATGGCAGCGGCCACGCGCGCAGCCGCCTGGCCTGTCCCGGCAGGAGCACCTGCCTTGTCTGAATCGTCTTCTCCATCTTCTTCCGATGCCGTACTGGATCGCGGTGCACCTGCCGCGCCTGCCCCTGGACGCCCTGCAGCCCAGCTGGCCTGAGCTGGCGCCCGCCGTGAGCCCGCCTGCCGCCACCGCCACGCTGCACCATGCGCTGCCGGTGGCGGTGATGGCGCGCGAGCAGGTGGTGCTGGCCAACGGCCCGGCGATGCAGCTCGGCGTGCGCTACGGCATGCGCCGCGGCGGCGTGCAGGCGCTGTCGGCCGACATCGTGCAGCTGGAGCGCGACCTGGCCGCGGAAGCTTCGTTGATGGAGGCGGTGGCGCTGGCGCTGCTGCATTTCACGCCGGGCGTGACCGTCGACGAGGAACCGGAGTCGGCCACGGTGATGCTGGACGTCACCGCCAGCCTGCGCCTGTTTGGCGGCCACCGCGCGCTGTGCCGCGCGGTGCGTGCCTGCGTGCGCCAGCTTGGCACCTTTGCCCAGGTGGGCTCAGGCCCGACCGCGCACGGCGCCGCGTGGCTGGCGCGCCAGCCGCTGCGGCGCACGCGGCGCGGCGTGGTGCGGCCCGGGCGCCGCGCGGTGGGCATGGCACGCCTGCACCGGCTGCTGGACCGCCTGCCGGTGGAGGCGCTGCATGCGCTGGCCGATCCGGCCTGGCTGGACGGCATCGGCTGCCGCACGCTGGGCGAGGTGCGGCGCCTGCCGCGCGCGGGCCTGACGCGCCGGCTGGGCCCGGCGCTGCTGGCGCGGCTGGACCAGGCTTATGGCGACACGCCGGCGCGCTTTGCCTGGTTTGTGGCGCCGCCCGCGTTTGCGCAGCGCATGGACCTGCCGGGCCGCATCGAATCCGCCGAGGGCGTGCTGGCCGGCGCGCAGCGCCTGCTGCTGGCGCTGGCGGGCTGGCTGGCGGTGCAGCAGGCCGGCGTCACGCGCTGCGTGCTGGTGCTGGAGCATGAGCGCTACCGGCGCGGCGTTGACACCGACGGCACCGAGGTGCCGGTGGGCCTGGCCCAGCCCAGCCGCGACCCCGCGCACCTGTCGCGGCTGCTGCGCGAGAAGCTCGACAAGCTCAATTTCCACGCCCCGGTGACCGGCCTGGCGCTGCGCGTTGAGGCGATGGCCGCATGCGTGCCGCACAGCGATGCGCTGTTCCCCGAGCCCGGCGGCACGCCGGAAGACCTGGGCCGCCTGCTCGATACGCTGATGGCGCGGCTGGGCCGTGACAACGTGCTGCAGCCGCGGCCGCTGGCCGACCACCGGCCCGAGCGCGCCAACCGCTGGTGCCCGGTCGACGAGCCCGGCGGCAACAAGGCCGCCAGCCTGCCGGATCCGCAGCCGGAGCGCCCGCTGTGGCTGCTGCCGCAACCGCTGCCGCTGCCGGTGCAGCGCCACCGGCCCTGCCACGGCGGCCCGCTGGCGCTGCTGAGCCGCCCTGAGCGCATCGAGGCCGGCTGGTGGGACGGCGCGCTGGCCACGCGCGACTACTTTATCGCCGAGCGCGCCGACGGCCTGCGCTGCTGGATCTTCCGCGAACGTCCGGGCCATGCGGCGCAGGACGATGGCGGCGAGTACCGCTGGTTCCTGCACGGGTTGTTCGCATGAGCGCGCTGTTCTTGCCTGCCTCGCTGCCGGGTTTGCTGCCGGCGCTGCCGGATTACGTGGAGCTGCACTGCATCTCCAACTTCACCTTCCTGACCGGCGCCTCGCACCCGGGCGAGCTGATCGAGCGCGCCTTCGGCCTGGGCTACAGCGGGCTGGCGCTGACCGATGAATGCTCGGTGGCCGGCACCGCGCGCGCGCACGATGCCATCGAGACGCTGCGCAAGCGCCTGCACGATGCAGTGGCGCGCAGCGCGGCACGCGGCGAAGAGGGCGTGGATGAGCCGCTGCTGGACCATGACGAAGAGCCTGACGCCGGCGCTGACGATCCCCATGCCCACGCCAGCCGCCACCAGCGGCTGCAGGCGCTGGCCCGCGCCGCCGATGCCTTCTCGCTGCTGATCGGCAGCCGCTTCAGCCTGACCCCGGCCGATGGCTCGGCGCGCCCGCCGCTGCGGCTGGTGCTGATCGCGCAGCACCGCGAGGGCTTCGGCAACCTGAGCGAGCTGATCACGCTGGGCCGGCGGCGCGCGCAGAAGGGCAGCTACCGGCTGCATCCCGAAGACCTGGCCGCGCCCGCTGCTGATGAAGCGCACCTGCGCGGCGTGCCCGGCTGCGTGGCGCTGCTGCTGCCCGACTATTGCGCCGATCCTGAACTGCTGCGAGAGCAGGCCGAGTGGTGCCGCGCGGTCTTCGGCGAGCGCGCCTGGATCGCGCTGGAGCAGTTGCAGGGCCATGCCGATGCACTGCATCGCGCGCGCCTGGAAGCGGTATCGGCACAGACCGGCGTGCCGCTGGCGGCGGCCGGCGCGGTCACCATGCACGTGCGCTCGCGCAAGCCGCTGTCCGATGTGCTGGCCGCGATCCGGCTGGGCCAGCCGCTGGCCGAATGCGGCATGGCGCTGGCGCCCAATGCCGAGCAGCACCTGCGCATGCGCCAGGTGCTGTCGCGCCTGTACCCGCGCGAGGCGCTGGCGCAGACGCTGAAGATCGCAGAGTCGTGCGATTTCTCGCTGGGGATGCTGCGCTATGAATATCCCGAGGAACTGGTGCCGGCCGGCGAGACGCCGATCTCCTACCTGCGCAAGGAGGTCACGCGCGGCAAGCGTGAACGCTTCCCCAACGGCCTGAAGCCGGAGTGGGAGAAACAGCTCGAAGAAGAACTGCAGTTGATCGAAGAAAAGCACTACGAACCCTTCTTCCTGACCGTGCACGACATCGTGCGCTTTGCGCGCGGGGAGGGCATCCTGTGCCAGGGCCGCGGCTCGGCCGCCAATTCACTGGTGTGCTTCTGCCTGTATGTGACCGAGGTCAGTCCCGAGCAGGCCAACCTGCTGTTCGGCCGCTTCCTGTCGCGCGAGCGCGATGAGCCGCCCGATATCGACGTGGACTTCGAGCACCAGCGGCGCGAAGAGGTGATCCAGTACATCTACAGGAAATACGGCCGCCACCGCGCAGCGCTGGCGGCGTCGCTGATCACCTACCGCTCGCGCAGCGCATTGCGCGACGTGGGCCGCGCGCTGGGCATCGACGCCAGCGTGGTGGAGCAGGTGGTCAAGGGCCAGGCCTGGTGGGACGGCGGCCGCGGCTTTGTCGAGAAGATCGCCCGCTACGGGCTCGATCCCGAATCGCCGGCGGTGCAGCAGTGGGCCAGCCTGACCGCGCAGCTGCGCGGCTTTCCGCGCCACCTGTCGCAGCATGTGGGCGGTTTCGTGATCGCGCAGCACAAGCTGTCGCGGCTGGTGCCGATCGAGAACGCGGCCATGGCCGACCGCAGCGTGATCCAGTGGGACAAGGACGACCTGGAGTCGCTGGGCCTGCTCAAGGTCGATGTGCTGGCGCTGGGCATGCTGTCGGCGATCCGGCGCGCGCTGGAGATGATCCCCAACCCGGACCCGGCGCGCGCCGCATTGCCGACGCGGATGGAAGACATCCCCAAGGAAGACCCGGACACCTACAACATGATCTGCAAGGCCGAGACCATCGGCGTATTCCAGATCGAATCGCGCGCGCAGCAATCGATGCTGCCGCGGCTGCAGCCGCGCCAGTACTACGACCTGGTGGTGGAGGTCGCCATCGTGCGGCCCGGCCCGATCCAGGGCGGCATGGTGCATCCCTACCTGAAGCGGCGCGAGGCCTTCCGCCGCACCGGCAAGCCGCCCACTTACTTCAACCCGGTCATCGAAAAGGTATTGGGCCGCACGCTGGGTGTGCCCATCTTCCAGGAGCAGGTGATGCAGTTGGCCATCGACGCGGCCGGCTTTTCACCGGGACAGGCCGACCAGCTGCGCCGGTCGATGGCGGCGTGGCGGCGGCGCGGCGACCTGCGCCAGCACCAGGATGCGCTGGTGCGCGCGCTGACCGGCAACGGCTACCCGGAATCCTTCGCGCTGGCGATCTGCAAGCAGATCGAGGGGTTTGGCGAGTATGGCTTCCCCGAGAGCCACGCGGCCAGCTTTGCCAAGCTGGTCTATATCAGCGCCTGGCTCAAGTGCCATCATCCGGCCGCCTTCCTGTGCGCGCTGCTGAACAGCCAGCCGATGGGGTTCTATTCACCGTCGCAACTGGTGCAGGACGCCAGCCGCAATGGCGTGCAGGTGCTGCCGGTGGATGTGACCATCAGCCGCTGGGACAGCACGCTGGAGCCGGTGGAGGCCGATGTCGCCGACGCGCAGGCCCGCACCAGGCCGCAGCATCCGCGCGTGCGCCTGGGCCTGGGCCGCGTCAAGGGCATGCGCGAAGCGGCCGCGCTGCGCATCGAGGCCGCGCGCGCCCAGCGTCCATTCGACAGCGTCGAAGACCTGGCACTGCGCGCCAGCCTGGACCGGCACGACATCGACGTGCTGGCCGCCGCCGACGCACTGGCGCCGCTGGCCGGCAACCGCCGCCAGGCCCGCTGGCAGGCGCGCGCCGCCGCCGCGCATGCCGCGCACCGCGACCTGCTGTACGAAGCGCCGCCCGCCGAAGCCGCGCTGGCGCTGCCCGAGCCCCGGCTCGGCGAAGACGTGACGGCGGACTATGCCAGCCTGGGCCTGTCGCTCAAGTCGCACCCGCTGGCGTTGCTGCGGCGCAAGCTGACGGCGATGCGCTTTGCCACCGCCAGCCAGCTCGCGCGCTGCGCCAACGGCCGCCGCGTGCGCGCCTGCGGCATCGTCACCGTGCGCCAGCGCCCATCCACCGCCAGCGGCACCATCTTCGCCACCATCGAGGACGAGACCGGCTCCGTCAACCTGATCCTGTGGCCCGACCTGGTCGAGCGCCAGCGCAAGGAGGTGCTGAGCGCCACGCTGCTGGGCGTGGTCGGCACCTGGCAGCGCCAGGGCGACGTGCGCCACCTGGTGGCCAAGGAGCTGGTGGATTTAAGCCCGATGCTGGGGCGGTTGATGGTGGGGAGCCGGGATTTTCATTGAGACGCACGGCCAGAAGCCAGGTCATGCCTGTGCCTGGAGCGGTTTACTTGCACGCCTGATTCATCGCCAGGCACCGCTTTGTTGTTCACGCAACTGTAACGAAGCGCGGGTAACGTAGCGTCCGTCCACTACCGGACACCACAGGGCGCTGCGCCCGGCCCGCGCCCCCACACCTGGCGCTGCCGGCGCGTGCGCCAGCCAGCCTGATCGGGCTGCCCGGAATTGCCTTGTCTGCACCGTGGGCGCGCTTTGCCCGCACTCCTGAACCGCCTCGACACCACCGCCATGAAAACCCGACTGATCGCCGCGGCCTTGCTGGCCGCCACGGCGAGCCCTGCCTTCGCCCTGAACATCCTGCTGACCAACGACGATGGCCTGACCAGCAACCTGAAGGCGCTGTACGACGCCCTCAAGGGCGCAGGCCACAACGTCATCGTCAGCGTGCCCTGCACCGGCCAGAGTGGCCGCGGCGCCGGCATCGTGATGTACAGCACCACGGTCATCGTGCCCGACAACGACAAGACCCAGATCGAGGCCGAAGGCGGCTGCCACAACGGTGCGGCGGCCACCGGCGAGCCGGCGGTGGGCCCCTTCACGAAGCCGGGCTACACCAACGGCGATTACAACTACGCCCATGGCACGCCGGTGATGGCGACCATGTACGGGCTGGACGTGCTGGCTCCGGCGCGCTGGGGCAAGGCCCCCGACCTGGTGCTGTCCGGGCCCAACGAAGGGCAGAACGTCGGCCGTATCGTCAACAGCTCGGGCACCGTCAGCAATGCGCAGTTCGCCGCATCGCGCGGTATCCCGTCCATCGCCCTGAGCGCGGGTACGGACTCGGTCGACAATGCGGGCCTGGCAAGCCCGGTGTCCGGCGTGGTGGCGCAGTTGTCCATCAAGCTGGTCAACACGCTGCGTGCCAAGGCCAACGGCGGTCCGCTGCTGCCCGCAGGGCTGGCGCTGAACGTCAACTTCCCGAACGCGCCGTCGGCCGCCACGCCCTTCGCGTTCTCGCGGCACGGCACCTTCGATGCGTATGCGCTGAAGTTCAACGGCACGGCGCCGTATGGGCTGGGCATCGGCGCCGGCAGCGGCACGCCGACCGCCGCACAAGGCGAGGATGAGTCCGTCGTCTACAAGACCAAGGTGGCTGTCACCGCCATGCAGATCGGCTTCGACCAGCGTCCCGCGGGCCAGCAATGGCTGCGCCTGCGCCTGGGTGAACTGTTCGGCCAGTGAGGCATGTCCCGATGAAACGCCTCATTCCCCTGTTCCCCCTGATGGCCGCGCTGGCGCTGGCCGGTTGCGGCGGCAACGACGCGCCTGACAACACCACGCCGCCCGCCACCGCGAGCTTGTCGGTCACGGATCTGGAGCCCGGCGCGTACGTCGTCAGCGTTGGCGACGCCGACAACCCCACGGTCGGCAAGTACTACGCTGGCGCGGACGGCAGCCGCTACCTGGCGCTAGCCGATGCCGAAGACAAGGCCACCATCATTTACCGCCGCGACAAGGGTGGCAGCTGGGTAGCCGCCCCGGGCGCGGACGCTGCTGCCAGCGTCAGGCTGCTGCGCCAGGATCCCATGCCGGCGGCGAGCGTGGAACCCGGCAGCGTGGCAGGCTCGTACACGGTCGTGCTGCCCTCGGGCGCCAGCGCAAGCTTCACGGTCACGGCGGACGGCAAGATCGCGCCCGGCGCTTCGGGGTGCCAGCTCTCCGGGACGGTCGCCGCGCACGCCATGCCGAATACGCTGAGCCTGAAGCTTGCCGCGTCGGCCTGCGGCATGGTGCCCGCCAGCGCCACCGGCGTCCTGGCCATCGACACCGACTACCAGCCTGCCGCCTTCCGCCTCATTGCGGACGATGGCGGCCGCGTGGTCGACTTGTGGGCGTATCGAGACTGACCGTCGCTGCCTGGCGTGCTAGTTCATCGCCAGGCTGCCCGCCACCAGTTTCTGCTCGGCGGAGAGCTTGCGGATGGCCTGGTTCAGGGTCGCGGTGGTGCTGTTGATGGCTGCGCCCAGGCCAGCGATTTCCTGTTGCAGGGCCGCGATGCGGATGCGCTTCTGGTCCGGGGTCCCGGTGGCCGCATTCTTCACTGCCTCCAGCTCTTGCAGCTTGCGCTCCAGTTGCGCGCGCAGTTCGCGCAGGCGCTTGATCGCATCCTTGGCCTGGTCGGGCAGGCCGCTGTTGTCGACGTCGCTGTTGTCGTGCACCGCGGGCGCCTGTCCGCCACCGGCCAGGGCCTGCCCCGGTGCCGAGATATGGATCTCGGTGCTGGATGCGGGCCGCGCCCGGATACCGGCGGTGTCGCCGGCGGTCTCGCTGGCGGCTACGGCCGGCGTGACTGCCGGGTTGTCAATGGAAACGGCTGCCGCTGCGTTCGCGGCAGTCGGCTCGATCATCGTCACGGTCGTACTTCTCCTGGTCTGCCGGCCCTTGGCAACGGCGCCACGGAATTGGCCGGTTCCTTGCGGATATCGGCAGTTTCTGGCCGGGACTTGAGTTGCCGCAGGGGCAGCGGGGGCAAGGGAGAACGGTACCGTCAACGCAAACAGTTATCATCGTGCCGTGCCTTGCCGGTTTCATCCGGAACACTGAATTCACCATCCACTTTGCAGGTCGATTGATGCCGATTCCGTCTTGCCACCCTGGCTTCGCGCCGTATCGTCAGTCCCTGAGCGGGCGGGGCCCATGGTAAAGGGCCGCCGCGGCGCGGGCGCGGCGCCGGCCCGGAAATCGTCGTCGCAGGCGTCATCGGCCAGAACGGAGCCCGCGCAGACCGCCGAGCCAGCGCCGCCGTCGCCCACCACGTCGGCGATGCTCGCGCGCATCCACAGCATGCGGGACTCGCTGGGGCCGGCCGGGCAGCGCATTGCCGATTTCGTGACCCGGTATCCGCAGACCGTGATCCATATGTCGGTCAGCGAAGTGGCCGAGCGCACCAATGCGAGCGAGGGCAGCGTGGTCGGCTTCTGCAAGAGCCTGGGCGCGACGGGCTTCCAGCAACTGAAGATCCTGCTGGCGCAGGAACTGGTGCAGGGGGTCCAGATCATCCACGAAGACCTCGAGCCCGGCGACACCTGCCCGGCGGTCATGCGCAAGATCTTCCAGAGCAACGTCCAGACGCTGCATGACACCAGCGCCGTGCTCGACGTGGCCGCGATCGAGCGCGCGGTCGCATTGCTCAGGGCGGCCGAACGCATCGAGATCTATGGCATTGGCAGCGCGGCGCCGATCGCCGAGGATGCGCAGTACCGCATGCTGCGCATCGGGCTCAACGTGAAGGCGGTGGTGGATTCGCATATCCAGGCCATCAGCGCATCGCTCGCGGGCCCCAGGGTTGCCACGCTGACCATCTCGCATTCGGGCAGCACGCATGAAACCGTGACGGCCACGCGGCTGGCCCGGGAGAGCGGTGCCAGCACCATCTGCATCACCAATTTCGGCAAGTCGCCGATCCAGGCCTTCGCCGACGTCGTGCTGTTCACGATGGCGCGCGAGACCCGCTTCCGGACCGAGGCGATGACCAGCCGCCTGGCGCAACTGGCGATCATCGATGTGCTGATCGCCTGCCTCGCGCTGACGGACTACGACACCTCCGTTGAAACGCTGCGGCGTACGTTCGACGTCCTGTCGCTCAAGCGATATTGAGCCTCGGCCGGCCCGCGCCGGCATCCTGACATATTCCTGCTGCAGTTGTCGTCCTGCCTTGCTCCCGTCAGTGACGGGGGCGGGTGCCGTTCCACGGCCAGAAAATGAGGATAATTCAAATATAAAAACAATTGTATTGAGCAATATTCATTTTGATGTCACATCGGGCCCCTACGCTTCGAGTCGCGTCAGTCCCTTCCCCCTGGCCCTCGAACATAAGGAGTCCTCATGAACAACCCGTTGTGGTCTGGCCGCGCCCCGCTGCTCGCGGCGCTTTTGTCCCTGGCTCTCACCGCATGCGGTGGTGGCGAAGATGGCAGCACCCTCGCTCCCCAGGCCGTCAAGGCAACCATGCAGGCGGCACCAGCCGGCGACGCGGCAGCGTCGAAGCAGGGCATGCACTGCGCACCCTGACACACCCGCGACCCTTCCTCTATCGTCCGCTCTTACCATTCCCCGATCATGACCAAAATCGATCGACGCACCTTCCTCTCCGGCGCCGTCAGAAGCGCTGCCGCTGCTTCGGTTCTGTCGATGCTGCCGCCCAGCATCGCGCGCGCACTCGCCGTTCCCGCTGCGGTCAATACCGGCACGATCCAGGACGTGCAGCACGTGGTGATCCTGATGCAGGAAAACCGCGCCCTGGACCATTACTTCGGCGCCATGCGCGGCGTGCGTGGCTTCGGCGACCGCTTCCCGGTGCCGGTGCCGTCAGGCAAGCCGGTGTGGTTCGAATCGAACGGCGCGCGCGAGATCACGCCGTTCCACCTCGACAGCGCGACCGTCAACGCGCTGCGCGTCTCCGGCACGCCGCACAGCTTCATGGATGCGCAGAATGCGTGGAACCAGGGCCGTTTCGGCTTCTGGGCCAAGTACAAGAACGACCATTCGATGGGCTACTACCGTCGTGAAGACATTCCGTTCCAGTACGCGCTGGCCGAGGCCTTCACGCTTTGCGACGCCTACCACTGCAGCCACGCCGGCGGCACCGACCCGAACCGCATCACTTTCATGTCGGGCTCCAACTACAACCCCGCGCTGCGCGAGGCGGGGCGCAACTGCACGCTTGACGATGCGGAGGTCAATAACCTGCGCTGCAGCGTGAGCGGCAAGCTGCCCACGCCGGGCTACACCTACAAGGGTTCCGCCTTCCAGTGGGCCACGCTGCCGGAACTGCTGCAGGCAAAGGGCGTGAGCTGGCGCATCTACCAGAACCCCAACGCCAACTGGGGCGGCCTGCTGCATGGCGGGCTCGCCTTCAAGAGCTTCCGTGAAGCGCAGCCGGGCAATCCGCTCTATGACAACGGCATGAGCAGCTGGACCATCGAGCAGCTGGCCGCGCATGTGCGGGACGACACGCTGCCGGCCGTGAGCTGGATCCTGCCGACGCCGGCGCAGTCCGAACATCCGGGCGGCCCGTCGAGCGCAACCGAAGGCGCGGACTTCATCAACACGGTGCTGACGGCGCTGACCGCCAACCCGGAGGTCTGGAGCAAGACCGTGTTCTTCATCACCTTCGATGAGAATGACGGCTTCTTCGACCATATGCCGCCGGCCGCGGTGCCGTCCTACGACGCCAATGGCGTCCTGCACGGCAAGTCGACCGTCGACGTCACCGGCGAATACTTCGACACCGCCGGCAATACGGCGCTCGACGGCACCACCACCAGCGGCGAGACCATCCGCCTGCGCCCGTACGGGCTCGGCCCGCGCGTGCCGATGTATGTGATCTCGCCGTGGACGCGCGGCGGCTGGATCAACTCGCAGGTGTTCGACCACACCTCGATGGGGCGCTTCCTGGAACAGCGCTTCGGCATCACGGTGCCCGCGATCAGCCCGTGGCACCGCGCGGTGGCCGGCGACCTGACTTCGGTCTTCGATTTCAGGACGCCGAATGACCAGGTGTTTCCGACGCTGCCGGATACCAGCAACTACAAGCAGGTGATCGCGGAACAGCTGGCGAAACCCAAGGCGGCGGCACCGGCCGTGCCGGCGTCGCTGTTCCAGGAGACTGGCACCAAGTATTCGCGCGCGCTGCCCTATGTCCTCCATGCGAGTGCGCTGGCCGAGCCCACCATCGGCAAGCTGAAGCTGATCTTCAGCAATACGGGGGAGCAGGGCGCGGTCTTCCATGTCTACGACCGGCTCCATCTGGACCAGATTCCGCGCCGCTACACGGTCGAGCCCGGCAAGATGCTGGACGATGAATGGGATGCGCGCGCCACGGACAACGGACGCTATGACCTGGCGGTCTACGGGCCTAACGGCTTCGTGCGCATGTTCAAGGGCCAGTTGCCCGCGGACGCCATGGCCGATGCCCCTGAGGTCCGCGTCTGCTACGACCTGGGCAAGGGCAGCGTCTACCTGTCGGCGCGCAACGACGGCAAGGGCGCAGTCAACGGTGGCGGCAAGCCGCTGACGCTGGTGGTGACGCCCAATGCTTATCGTAACGACGGTCCGTGGCAACTCCATATCACGGCCGGCGCCGAGGTGGAGCACCACTGGCCGCTGCAGGAGAGCGGCAACTGGTACGACTTCACGGTCACGGAAGCCGAAAGCGGATTCGAACGCCGCTTCGCCGGTCGCCTGGAGACCGGCCAGCATGGCGTGACGGACCCGGCGATGGCAACCGGGCTGGGCTGAGTGTCTGGTCGCCGCGGTCCGGCCGGAATGCGTGCCGGACCGCAGCTTTGTGCGGTGATGGCACATCGCCTCGAAGCTCCCGATCTCGATGCGGATCTGCAGCTTGCACCGCTCGACCATCGGGAAGATGCAAACGGCGCGAGACCAACTTGAACTGACCCCGTAAAGTTGGACGGGTAAGTTAGGCCGCCAAGGGCTGAGTCCTGTATTGCACGGGGCTCAGCCCT